>WQUP01000001.1 GCA_009782015.1 Endomicrobiia bacterium
TTCTTGACGTTTTTAGCCTCATGGGCGATGCTTCCGACAACGTGCCCGGGGTAAAAGGCATAGGCGAAAAAACGGCAGTCAAACTTATAAAAGAGTTCGGATCGCTTGAAAAAACGCTTGACAACGCGTCAAGTGTCAAAGGAAATACCGGAAAGCTTCTTGAGCAGGGCAGGCAGGATGCTTTGAAGAGCAAAGAGCTCATCAGGCTTAAAGACGATGTAGCGATAAACTACAGCCTTGAAAGTTTCAAAAACGTCGATATCCCTGTTGATAAGGCCATACCTTTTTTTGAGAAATACGAGTTTAAAAGTTTGATAGACAAATATTCCGGGGCGGCATTTGAAGAAAAACAATCTCAAATGCATCATCGGCGTCACCCTGAACTGACGCGCTTTGTCGCGTCATCCTCGAAATCAGTAATCGGGGATCCAGGGTCTGCAGTTCTCGGATTTAACGGCGAGATGCCGAAACAAGTTCGGCATGACACATCACCAAAACATTCCATAGAGGTCCGTGAATTCAAATCCGCCGTAATCGATACCAAAGAAAAAATGGCGGCAGTTGCCGCCGCAATAGAAAAGTCGGGAAAAGTTGCCGTAAAGACCCTTGGTTCGTCGCCGGATTCGTTAAAATCAAATGTAGTCGGCGTCTCTTTATGCACGGAGGGAGAATCTTATTACATTCCGATAGGGCACAACGAGTTGACGCAGGCGCAGGTGAGTTTTGACGATTTTAAAGACGCGTTCGCACAAATTCTTGCAAACGAAAAAATAAAAAAGATAGGCCATGACCTTAAAACCGAAAGAAATATTTACCGTTCTTTAGGCATGGATATATGCGGTTTGTACTTTGACGTTATGCTGGCCTCATACTGTTTAGACCCTTCAAAGCCGCACGATATAACTTACATGGCAAAAGAGTATATGGATTTCGAAGCCGGAGATGAAAGTTTTCTAGGCAAAGCTTCAAAAAGAATCTCTTTTGCTGACGCGCCGTCGCAGGAATGCGCGAAGTACGCAAACTCTGCGGCATTCGCCGCTTATTCTGTTTACGAAAAATTTGAGATTGAGATAAAAGAAAACGGGCTTGAAAAGCTTTTTTACGAAATAGAGATGCCGCTTTTGGAAGTTTTATCCGGAATGGAGCTTGCCGGCATTAAAGTCGATACGGAGTTTTTAAGATCTTTCGGCGCCAAAATAACCGCGGAAATGAAAACGGTTGAAATAAAAATATACGCTCAGGCGGACAAAGAGTTCAACATAAATTCGCCGAAGCAGTTAGCTTCCGTGATGTTTGAAAAGCTCAATCTTCCGGCTGTCAAAAAGACAAAAACAGGCTACTCTACCGATGAAGAAGTGCTTACCGAGCTTTCCGCCTCGTATGAGTTTCCTGCTGAAATCCTTAAATACAGGGAACTTCAGAAGCTTAAGAGCACTTACATAGACCCTATAAGCAGCTACTGCGCCTATTACGGCGACAGAATACATACAATATTTAATCAGGCAGTGACGACAACAGGCAGGCTTTCTTCCACAGATCCGAATCTGCAGAATATTCCCATAAAATCGGCTCACGGCAGGGAGTTCAGAAAAGCCTTTGTTCCGGAAAAAGAGCATATTTATGTTTCGGCGGATTACTCCCAGATAGATCTGCGCGTTTTGGCTCATATTTCCGGAGACGAAAAACTTATTGAAGCGTTTAAGGCAGGCGAAGACATACATGCTTCAACTGCGCGCGAAGTGTTCGGCGTGGAAAAAGGTAAAAGCGTTCCGGACGAACTGAGGAGCGCGGCAAAAGCTATAAATTTCGGCATAGTTTACGGAATATCGCCTTTCGGCCTTTCCAGGCAGCTCAATATACAGTTAGGACAGGCAAAAGAGTACATAGACGGCTATCTTGCAAAGTACGCCGGAGTAAAGAAGTGGATGCACAAAATTGTTGAAGATGCAAAGAAAGACGGCTTTGTACAGACGCTTACCGGCAGAATAAGGTATATTCCGGAATTAAGCGCTCCAAACGCGCAGGCCAGAGCCGGCGGCGAAAGAATGGCTTTAAACACTCCTGTGCAAGGCAGTTCGGCAGACATCATAAAAATGGCGATGATAAACATAGGTTCCGAACTCAATGAAAAAGATTACGGAGCTACGATGATTTTGCAGGTGCACGACGATCTTCTTTTTGAGGTTTCAGCCGATAAAGCTGACAACCTGTCGGAAATGATAAAAGACAAAATGGAAAACGCTTTAAAGCTCGAAGTCCCTCTTATTGTCGATGTGAAACAAGGCAAAAATTGGGGAGAGATGAAAAGACAATGATTAATGGTTAATGATTAATGATAAATGCAGGTGTTCGGGGACATTGTCCCCGAACCTATTAATAGGTTTTCGCTACGCGAAAACACATAAATTAACCATTAACCGTTTATCATTTACCATTGTCGTTAAAAGGATTCGTATGATAATAGGCCTGACAGGCGGAATCGCTACCGGAAAAAGCGAGAGCGCAAAGCACTTTAAAAAACTCGGCGCGTATATTATTGACGCCGACGCGGTTTCCCATGAGCTTACGGCCAAGGGAATGCCGGCTTTGAAAGAGCTCGTAAAATATTTCGGCAAAGGAATACTGAAAGCGGACGGTTCGCTCAACAGAAAGAAGCTTGCAGAGATCATTTTTACGGATCCGCAATCAAAGCTGCGCGTAGAGAAAATAATCCATCCTTACATAATTTCCTGCGTAAACGAAATAATCTCGAAAAAATACCGCAAATACGACATCATAATAAACGCCCCGCTGCTGTTTGAAGTAGGTATTGACAGGATATGCGATAAAATCGTCGTAGTGTGGGCTCCGTAC
>WQUP01000002.1 GCA_009782015.1 Endomicrobiia bacterium
CTGACCTCTTATTGGTGCGATATTCTCGGGGATGGGGGCAGCGTCCGAACGGAGGACGATATGTATCCACGCCGTGACGACGAATGGCAAAAGGGCATATCGGCGGGGGTCTGGAAGTTCAAGGGCTACACCGTGCCCGACCTGCAAAAGCTCCAGCCCTTCGGCGCGCTTTACCGCTTCCCGTCGTTCGACGCCGCGCTTGACTACATGACCGAGCCTTATATAAAGGCCGGGGAGCCGCGCCGTCTCAAGCTTGTTTTTATGGATAACGATATCATCGGCCACACCCAATGGCTGGACGTTAAGGTGTACGCGCCGCAGGGAGTGGAGGTAAGGCCCGGCCCGGCGTTCAGCGCGCATATCCCCAACGTTTATAATATGAAGGTTGAATATGAGGTCGAAATTTTTGCAGAAAATTTCAGCGAACCGAGGATAGACATCGTATTCGACATAACGTCACGCGGCAGGCACACTAACCATTTTATAAAGGCAACGCTTATCCCTGAATTCCGCGCGAACCGCGTGGAGGCGGGGGCAGAATAAAACACCCGGCGCTGCGGCGCTTTTTGCTCCCCCAGTCAACGCTCCGCGTTGCCAGCCTCTTCAAGATTTGAGATACCCCATTTTTTCAAGGGAAGTCAAAACAAAGCTGACGAAAAGTAGAATTGGGTTTAAAGAAGTGGGAAATGCCGGTGCGGAGATGAGCGAGAACACAGGAGATTCCATCAAAAACAGCGTAAAGGAAAAACTTATTGTTTTTCATAAAAGCACTGTATTTTTGCAATCGTTTTGAAACGCAGATCAAGTCCACAACAAGCATCTCTGTGTTTGTTTCTTTCCCGTTATGAACGACGACCCTGTTTTGGTTGACCCGTAAAATGAACGCTTCATTGTTTCTACAGAGTTCTTTCACGACATTGCCTGAATCAAAGCCTCGGTCAAATATGCGCGGTACGTTTCCACCAAAGGTTTTACGCAGATGTTCCAACACCCTTTTCGTTTCGGCGCTAAAGCCGTCTCCGCCCTGTGCCTTACATGGATAAAGGTTTTCATATACTGGGATCGGCTGTCCGTTTTCTGTCAGCGCAACGGCTCCCATTGTCCAATATCCATCGCCGTATTTGCTTTCGCTTGCATCGTATACGCTGCCGATCGCTTCCATTTTCGGACTGCATGGTTTTGTGACGTCACCACCGTCAATCAACAGCATCGTGTCGGCACCGAAATACGGGCGTACCATGGCAAGATAATTTGTCATCAAAACTTCTTTTTCGGAAAATGCCGACAAATTGCGCCCTAAACGGTCTACCGTTTTTTTAAACGAGATTTCCTCTTTCAGTTCTCGACCGATCTCAGTCAGCTTACAGCTCCCCGATCCGATCATACCGTATACCATGTCTGCAATGAATTTTCCTGTGGGTTTTGTAAACCCGTCTGAAATGCTTTTTGTAAAGTTCAGTAAACCTCTTTTCAAACGGTTACCTGTTGTGTTATAATAAATCATCGCAATTTTCTCCTCGTGGTTTGTGTTTTGTGGTGATTACATTATACCACATTTTGGAGATTCTTGCGATATTTTTATTGTGACTTTTCTGAATCGTTTGTACCGAAAACCCTTACACTGTAACTGTTCCCGCATTTCACTCTTCGGTTTTTGGGGTATCTCAAACTTTAGTAAAGGAGGTGGCGTCGCGTCAGCGACGACGGAGGTTTTGTTTATGCAACCCGCGGCAAAACGGGGAATTTATATTTGTGGAGGAGGTAAAAACATGTCAGAAGCAAGCCTAATTTTCAAGTTTATACGACAAAACTTGAGGATTATTCTGTTCTCGGTCATTCATTCAAAAACATCGATCATGCCAAAATGGGCGATTATTACGGAGTATTTGAAAGAAATCAACCGTTGTGTGATTTTGCTGCCAATCATTCAATCCCGGACAATCGCTTAGTAGGAATAGTTTATAACGGTAACGATTTTTTCGTTGGAGCTATCGTCGAAGATGTAAGTGAAGCGCCCGATGGTGCGGAGTTTATAAAATTCCCCGCTTCGGAATTTTTAGTGACTACCCACGATTTTTTTGAAACAGAAAATGATTTGATGAACAGCGGATATATAGGACAAACTGTCGGTTATGCACATAGCGAAGAAGTGCAAATACCGGAAGGCTATGAAAGATATACCGAATATAACAGGTATATGGAACGATGGAATTTTAATTATGATGAAAATAAATTCCGTCTGGAAGTATGGTTCGCAATAAGAAAAATATAATTATATGGTAACGTACCAACCAAAAAACAAATTCAGGAGGGTTTTTATGGACGCGTCTATCCAGCTTTATTCACTCAGAGATTCCGGGGCAAATCTCAGGCAGCAGCTTGAAAGGGTCGCAAAAATCGGCTATAAGGGCGTGGAGTTCTGCGGGTATGAGGACATCAGCGCCAATGAGATGAAAGCGCTGCTGGCGGGGCACGGGCTCACGCCTACCGGCACCCACGTAGGGCCGGACATTTTCTTCGGCGATATAGACGGGCAGATCGAATATTGCGCCGAGACCGGGATCAAATATCTTATTCTGCCGTGGGCCGATCTGAACAGGGCGGAGGACATCAAAAAAGTCGCGGAAATCCTGAACTCCGCGTCCGAAAAGGCAAAAAAAAGCGGCGTAGTCGTTGGCTATCACAACCACGCGCACGAGTTCAACAAAATCGGCGGCGAGTATATTCTGGACCTGCTGTTTAAAAGCCTCGAAAAAGATGTAATCATGCAGCTTGACCTATACTGGATCCGGCTCACGGGGATAGACCCTGTGGATTACATCAATAAGCACGCCGACGTTTGCCG
>WQUP01000003.1 GCA_009782015.1 Endomicrobiia bacterium
CCGTTACTCTGCATCTACGCGTCTATGCATCGCCGTTTGATAAGCGGCCAAAGCTTCGGGAAAGATTTCAAGGACTTTTTCTATGACGCCCTGAAAAACTGATATAGCTATGCCGTAATTCGTAATAGCAACGCCGGCCTCAACAGCTTTATTCAGACGCGAAAGCATAGCCTTTCTGTTTAATGTGCAGGCGCCGCAATGGATAATAACTTTGTATTTGTTTAAATCTTTCGGATAATCCTGCCCTGAAGAAACATCAAACTCAATATCCTGTCCGGCATATTCTTTGAGCCATTTCGGAATTTTTACCCTGCCTATGTCGTCTGACGAAGCATGATGGGTACAGGCTTCGGCAATTAAAACCCTGTCGCCTTTTTTTAGGCTTTTTAACTTTGCCGCGCCTTTTGCCATCTCAATAATATCGGATTTTTCCGCGCTGAAAAGCGTTGAAAATGTAGTCACTTTTACGTTTTCCGCAGTTTTAGAAACAACTTCTTTGACAACCTGCGAATCGGTGATTACAAGCGCAGGAGGAATTTTTAGTTTCTGCACGGCGGCCGCGTACCCGTCATTTTTGGCAATGTGCGCAGCGGCGTTTAAATCCAAAATATTTCTTATTGTCTGAATCTGCGACATTATCAGTCTGCCGCGCGGAGCGCCCAAATCTATCGGCACAACCAAAACGACAATGTCGTCCTGCTTAATGATATTTTTTAACGGCGAGTAGTTTTCAATATAATTTTCCGGAAGCGTTTCCAGCAAAACGCTTTTAAGTCCGTTGAGAAAAGCATCGCGGCTGTCCTTGACGGTAAAATTTAAAATGTGTTTCGTATAACTTTTCAGCTGATTTACAAAAGATTCTTCCGGCGCCTTCAAATCCGTTTTCCCGACAACAATGATAAGAGGCGTTTTTCTTTTTTCCGCTTCAGCGGCAATATCCTTTTCAAACTCCCCGAAAATTCCGGCTTCGCAGATCAAAACCGCAATGTCAGAAGCGTCAAAAGCTTTCTGGGTTTTTTCAAATCTCGCTTCTCCGAGAACGGATTTATCGTCAATTCCGGCGGTATCTATAAGCGTTACCGGGCCGAGAGGATTTAACTCCATCTGCTTGTACACAAGATCGGTAGTAGTTCCGGCAATTTCGGCCACAATCGAAGTATTTTGGCCGGTTATAAAGTTCATCAGCGAGGATTTTCCAACATTAGTCCTGCCGAAAATTCCGATTTGAACGGTTAAAGCTTTCATAAAAATCCTTTTAACAGCAATGATTAATGGTAAATGGTTAATGGTAAATGTCGGAGCGGCTCCGCCGCAACTATTAGTTGCGCGCAAAGCGCGCTCAATAATTAATCATTTATCATTAACCATTAACCATTGCCTTTAACGTGTCTCCTCGAGAAAAATCTAAAACTTTTCCGGCCTCTGCCGCCATAGAGCGTAAATAGTCCATTATATTTTCACCCTCGCTAAGGCAGCGCTTGTCCGGATATATTTCATACTCTTTCCTGTGTTCATACGGCGTAAAGTTAGGCATTATCACATTGGCGCCGGATTTCAGAGCCAGGATCCTCAGATCTTTGTCTTTTCTTATGCTTCCAAGCGCGGTCGTGGCCGGCAAATGCGTGTTTTTTGTGATTATTCTTGTAAGCGCAACGGCTTTTATAGTGAGATATGGATCTCCGTTGGAGTTGTCTTTGAGCATGCTTTCCGAATGGGCGATAAATGGATTGATGCCTATCATGTCAAACTCTTCTTTAGAAAAAAAGATTATGTCGTTTGCTATATCTTTAAGAGTCTGTCCTTTTAAACCTATTATTACGCCGGAGCCGGCTTGATAGCCGAGTTTTTTCAAAACTCTCAGACACTCAAGCCTGTTGTCAAAACTCTGTCCCGGATGAAGCTTTTGATAAAGCTCTTTGTTGCTTGTCTCTATTTTGAGCAGATATCTGTCCGCCCCGGCTTTTTTCCATTTTTCATAAAGCTTTGCTTCCTGTTCGCCGCAGGAAAGCGTTATCTGCATGTCAAAACTTCGCTTTATTTCCGAAATAACAAACGAAAGTTTGTCCCAGTCGAAGTTCTCGTCCTCGCCCGACTGCAAAACGACCGTTTTTATGCCGGTTTCGCTTACTTTTTTGACGGCGTCAAGTATTTCTTTTTCAGTCAGCCTGTATCTGTGAAGTTTTTTATTGCCGGCGTTCAGCCCGCAGTAGTAACAGTTGTTTTTGCAAAAACTTGAAAACTCTACGATCCCGCGCAGCAAAATACCGTTTCCGCAGAACTTTCTGCATACGCAATCGCTAAATTCAAAAACTTCCCCGCTTTCTTCAAAAGGAAGCGCAAGCAGCTTTTCCAGAGAAGAAAAAGCCTCGCCGTTTACTTCGAAAACATTGTCTAAATGATATTTTATTGGAATCATGAAAATGATGCGAGGATGAATGGATGCGAAGATGCGAGGTAAAAGCAAAAAGCATGGAAAGCTAACGAAAACAACAGTCTGATTGCCTAGATTGCCGCGGCAGCTTCGCTGCCTCGCAATGACAAGCGGCTATGCCTTTTGCTGTTGCTTCGCATCTTCGCATCTCCGCATCCCTGCGTCGCCGTTTAAGTATTCTGCGATTCTTTTCGCGGCCTGCTTGCCCATTCCCATGGCTTGTATGACGGTGTCGCCGCCGACTATGTCGCCGCCGGCAAATACTCCGGGAATTGAAGTCATGTAATTGTCGTCAATTATCAGATAGCCGTGATCGTCGGTTTTTAACCCTTCGGTAAGCGAAGGGAGCACGGGATTAGGATTTAAACCTATGGCTAAAACCGCCATATCGGCATCAATTACGAAGTTTGA
>WQUP01000004.1 GCA_009782015.1 Endomicrobiia bacterium
TCATCGGTATGACAACAAAACGGAGTTTTAAATGGAAGAGTTTCTTAGAACAGAACTGCTGCTCGGCAAAGACAAAATGTCAAAATTGCAAAATGCGAGAGTTGCAGTAATAGGGCTCGGCGCGGTCGGCAGTTTTGCTTTGGAAGCTCTTGCCCGCTCCGGTATCGGCAGTTTTTTGCTTGCAGACAGCGACAAAATACAGATCACAAACATAAACAGGCAGCTTTTTACTCTCCATTCTACGCTTGGAAGGCTGAAAACAGACGTTGCGAAAGAAAGGATTTTAGACATAAACCCGAAATGCAGGGTAGAAACCATGCCCGTGTTCGTAAACTCCGACAATCTCAGCGAAGTTTTTGCCGCTAAACCTGACATGGTTATAGATGCGATAGACTCTTTCAGCCCCAAGGTGCGTTTGCTCGAATACTGCGTTAAAAATAACATTCCGGTTATCTCTTCAATGGGAGCAGCCCTTAAAACAGATCCGTCGGCGATAAAGACATCCGACCTTTTTGAAACGCATCACTGCAGACTTGCCGAGAGGCTGCGCGGCGAACTAAGAAAGTGCGGAATCAATAATGGTATAATGTGCGTATTCTCGGAGCAATCCGCCCAAGGCAAGCCCGTATATCCGGAAAATCTTCCGGAAGGCACCGAGCAGTTTGAAAAAAATTCCGTAAAAATACTGGGAAGCCTTAACACGATTACCGGAATTTTCGGCTTAACACTGGCTAATCTTGCGATAATTAAATTAACGGCAGAGTGAAGAGTGAGGAGTGGAGAGTGAAGATAAAACAAAAAAGCGTCGTTTGTTGTTGTCGTATCTTCACTCTCCACTCCCCACTCTTCACTCTTTCTTTCAAGGGGTTTTTATGCCAAGAAACTTAAGCGAGCTTGCAAACATAATAAATGAAAAGTTTTCGCTGCGCAGCGACAATGAAATTCTCAGGGCTTTGCGCAGGCAGATAATTTCAAGCGATCCGCAGGAAAACCGCGCGGCTATAGACATGCTGGCGTCAAGAGGCGTACAGCTTTCTGACGAAGAGTTTGCAATTATCAGAGATTACACGATTTTTGAAGCGCAGAAAAGCGCTAAGATGATGAAAAGCACGGCTTATACATACATCTTTTTAGGCGTTTTGATTTTGACGGCAAGCATTTACATAAGAAACAGACTCAGCATTTTCGGCATAATCGCAGCGGCTTTATTAATTGTGTTGGGATACTCCTTACTGAAAAAATCAAAACGCCAGATAATAGAGAATAGCTAATAGATACTACACGGAATCGCCTGTTGTGGTCTTGACCATTATTATTTTGTTAGTAATTCTAACGTTCCAAATTTTTCGGATGTCATATAACCGGAGTCTCCTTGACCCTGAGTACTGCCGTAAAATGCTTTCCGGCCTTCTCCGTTATTATCTCCGTAAGCAACGGTAAAGCCCATCTTTTTTCCGGCGACAAGCTGAACTTTCGCATTCTCGTTTGATTTTGCTTTTGGACCGTATTTATCCGAATATACGGTTATTGCCATTTCCCATATATGCGTATTTTTACTTTCTTCCTTAACTTTAAAATCTATTGTATCCGGAAATATCTTTGGCTGGACGTCGGCATCTATGTCAACAACTTCTCCGGTATGCATAACATGATAACTGTATGCCTTATTATTGAGATGATGATCTCCTCTAAAATTAGATTCGTCAATAAAAACCTCGACACAATCGCCTTGCCAATAATTTTCAAAACCCTCTTTCATCCGATTAGTCAGCGTTTTGTCGGAAATTTCAACAAGAAGAAATATCTTATCGCCGCGCCACGCAACTTTAAATCTTCCGAAAAAATCATTTGACGGAGTTCCGAGATAACATTGATTTATCGGATACCATTTTGATTTTTTCCATATCGTCTCTTTTGCTTCCCCGTCTATTTGAATATATTCATCGGAATGCAAAGCGTAATAATATCCTTGCTTTTCTTCATTTATTGAATTAGCAACCTCTTTGTTTGTGCAGGATTGAAAGAAAAGAATATTTACCGAAATTAGCAAACTCAGAAAAATACTTTTAAAAATTTTCATTCTCCTATAGGCAAGGGGACGTTGACCACTTTCCCGAATAAAATTTACAAATATTTCCGGTCAGTTAATACCGTCCCCGCGACCAAAAAATTTTCCTGCCTTCTTAACGTCTTCGGCTATATGCTTTTTAATATCTTCTATATTTTTAAACTTTTTCTCGTCTCTTATCTTCTTAAGCAGGATGACTTTTGTTTTCACTTTTTTCCATTTGCCGTTAAAGCCGAGAATATGGGTCTCAGGTATTACGGCGCCGGATCCTAAAAAAGTAGGCCTTGTGCCTATGCTTGTTACCGACGGATATATGCATTTGCCGTCGGATATAAGGCTTGCATAAATGCCTTTTGGAAGAAGCTTTGCCGCGTCAACTTTGAGATTTACCGTAGGAAAGCCCATTTTTGTTCCTATACCCCTGTCTTTAAACGGCATGCCTGAAAATGAATAGTTCCTGCCTAGCAGCTTAGCTGCTTTTTTTACGTCTCCGTTTAAAATAAGCGACCTTATACTTGACGAGGAAATTTTGAGCGAAGATACTTTCAGCGGTTTTGCTATTTTAAGCCCGACTCCTGATTTTCCGGCCTTTTTACGCAGCCAATTTATGTCGCCTTTTCTGTCTTTGCCGAAAGCAAAATCCTCACCGCATACCAGTTCCGACATACGCAGACCGCGAATAAGGAAATCGTCAAAAAATTTGTCGGGACCGTCTGACAGAACGGAAGAAGGCACAGG
>WQUP01000005.1 GCA_009782015.1 Endomicrobiia bacterium
GCTCCTTGCGGGGCGGCAGTGCGAGGAATTGAGCCTGTCCTCGAATGTCTAAATCAGGGAAGCACGAGTCTGCCGCGGGCGCGAGATGTGAGCGCACTAGAAGTAGCTCGACTACTTGGGACTTGCGAAGCAAGAGGGTGAGGGGTATGCTGTTACCAAACATGGAGCCGTTGTGCCTCAGGCATGCGCAAATAGATTTTTCAAAAATCTTCTGTTGTTGTCTCACAAAGTCGCCATTTAAGGAGTTTGTAAAAAACAGCGACGACAACGGCAACCCATCGCCATGCCCTCTCCCGCAAGGGGCGAGGGAAAAAAGATGTGGGTAAGGATAAGCCTGCGGAGGGGTGGCTGCGAAGCGGACGGGGTGGTCTTTTTACAGCAACGGCAACAACGACTACCCCGTCAGAAAACGGGGTTTACACTCGAGTCTCTAAATCGGGGCTTATTGTTGCAAAACTGCATATCAAGGGATAATTCCGAAATATTATCGAGTTTCCGGCTGTCAGCGTTTTGTACGGGTTAAACAAGGCAGAAACATGTTTAAAACTTTTTTATAGCAGACTAAAATAATATATATTCATTTTTCAATTATTTTTTAATTCTGCTTTCAACTATTGAACAGTTTAAACTTTTTTATATCAGCCTAAAACATATTTACTCTCGCATGAATTATCTGCTTATAATTTTGCAGTAATTTTGCAAAATAATCATATATTTTCAACTGTTTTTGCTTGACAGTTTTTTTTTTAAATGTTATCATCTTCAACATTATTATGGAACTCCTGCGCAGAGCAAAAAAAGAGTTAAAAAGAAAGATA
Organism: Endomicrobiia bacterium; assembly: GCA_009782015.1. Classification (GTDB taxonomy): domain Bacteria; phylum Elusimicrobiota; class Endomicrobiia; order Endomicrobiales; family Endomicrobiaceae; genus Endomicrobium_B. The sequence goes on from WQUP01000005.1 coordinate 819, forward strand.
ACCATAATGTTTATCCCGCACGGCAAATTCAAGCCGCTGAGAGTGAGCATTTCGGTGTTGTTTTTGTGCATATTTATGTTTTAATGGACTTCCCTCACCCTATGGGCAGGTTACCTCGCCAGCAAACATATCGACTACTTAAAAATAAAAGCCGACAATAAAATCATGCAGGTAAGGCTTGTGTTTTTTGCCGACAAGCTCCGGCGCACAAAAAATTTATTTGAAAAAATACAGTTGAACGACGACAAAATGCGTTCCCTTCTTGCTATGAATTCGCGGAAATCCATAATCGAAGGCAGCCTTGTCGAAAATTTTGGAGAAGGCGGCCCGACGCCGGCTCAGGAGAACGCTTTTGCCGCCATACTCTCGGGCAATGTATCCAAAACGGATTTGTCTGTAATCTCAAAAAATGCTTCCCTGATAAACGAACAGTTTCAATTTATGCAAAAAAGTTACTCCGAAATAATGTCTCATATCCGCCAACAGAGACTGCTTTATATGGCCACGCCTGCCGGATGGCCGTGCGAAGGCACAATAACATCGCCTTACGGCTTCAGATTTAACCCGTTTTTCCAAAACAGGGATTTTCATTCGGGAATCGACATAGCAAATGCCCGAAATACGCCCATATATTCGACCGCAAACGGAAGGGTGATATTTTCCGGCTGGCAGTCCGGATACGGAAACATTGTGGTAATCGATAACGGGTACAATTACATGACCGAATACGGACATCTTGAAAAAAGGCTTGTGCAGACCGGAACGTATGTGACAAGAGGCCAGCTCATAGCAAAAATGGGAAGCAGCGGATCGGCAACCGGCACGCACGTGCACTACGAAATCCACTATAAAAATAAAACGGTAAATCCGGCGACTTACCTGACTGACCATTTCTACGACAGATACGAGAGGAGCGCGTATGACCAAAAAAAGTTCAAAAAATCTGCTTGACACCGTGGATACTTTTATAGGCGACACTGCCGTCTTTGAAGGAAATATAAGCACGGAAAAAACTATAAGCATCGACGGAATTCTTAAAGGAAACATAGTGAAGGCAGCCGGAGTCCTGATAGGAGCAAAAGCGGATATAAAAGGCGACATAAACGCCGAAGTCGTAATGATAGCGGGAAAAATTACCGGAAACATAACGGCTCTGGAAAGCATAGAAATACTTCCGCAGGCCGTCGTGGCCGGCGACATCAAAACAAATATTCTTACAGTGCAGGAAGGAGCGCATTTTGAAGGCAGATCTTCAATGATACCGGACGCAGAGGAAAACGGAGCGGAAAAACAATGATGAACTTTTTAAGAAAGCACATGCGCAAGATTTTTATCGTCACGATACTCGCCTTCATAGGAGGCACTTTCATGGGCTTCGGCGCGTATCTTCGCGGCACAAGCGCCGATACGGCGGCAGTCGTGGACGGACACAAAATACCGATGAAGCTTTACCGCTCGCTCTACAACGCTTCGCAGACTATGTATGAGGAGTATTCGAAGGCGCCTCTGACGGAAGATCAGCAGAAACAAATAATGGCGGGAACGCTGCAGGCGGTTATCCAAGACGAAGTTTTATATCTTCAGGCGCAAAAATACGGCGTGCTTGTCTCCGACAGCGAACTGAGAAGCGACTTGCAGAGCTCGGCAATGTTTAAAAGCAACAATAATTTCGATATCCGTTTGTACTACAGCTTTCTCAACAAAATGCACATGAGTCCGAAAGAATTTGAAGAAATGAGAAGAAAACAGATTGCGGGCGAAAAGCTGAAAGCAATTCTTCAGTCGGCAATAAAGGTAAGCGAATCCGAGTACCTCGAAGCTCTTGAAGATAATCCGAAGCTTTTGATGGACGATATGCTCAAAAACAAAATCAACCGCGTTTTATCCGAATGGTATATGAAAACCGCAAGAAGCTACAATATAACGACAAACGAAGCCGCATTTAAGCAATAACGGCAGAAGCTTGGAAGTTTGGAAGAT
>WQUP01000006.1 GCA_009782015.1 Endomicrobiia bacterium
CGCAAGCGTCAAATCCTTCAAATTTATCTGTTGGCGGCGAAATCATCGCTATTCTTAGTTTCTGTTTCCTTTCAAGCGAAAGTTTTTTCAGCGCGCCGGCGGGGCATGCCGCGCCGCATTCATTGCAGTCGTATTTGCAAAACCCTTTGCCGTAATCAATGCTTACCGCGCCGTAATTTCCGTCGGACTTTTTTATGATTTTTTCCGGACAGATTTTTACGCAAAGGTTGCAGTTTAAACATTTGTTTAAAAATCTTTCTTCATTTAAAGCTCCGGGGGGAAGAATTACGTCTGAAAAATTTTCCGATAAAATCTTTTTTACCGCCGAGCCGGCTCTCATTGCTGCGGCAAAAAGGGCAATGGTTGACGCTGCCAAAACGAATTGGCGTTTTTTAAGGCTGAATTTTATTTCTTCTTTAGGAGGCATTCCGTATTTTACCGCATTTTTATTGCATACATTAAGGCATTTTAAACATTTTACGCAGATTTCATTATCAATAATTTTTTCTTTTGAATTTACGCAGCCGCTTGGGCAGATATTTTCGCAAATTCCGCAGGAAACACAGTTTCCTTTGTCGAAATAAATTTTATTAATTGAAAATTTTGATATCAGCCCGAGAATTGTACCTGCGGGGCAAAGGTTTGTGCAAAAAAACCTGTCTTTTATAAATACAGTAGCGATTATCGCGATAACCGCTATTAACCCGATGGCAGACAAAGTAAATGCCGAGCCAAAATACGTATAGGGTTCTGCCAAACGCAATAAATAAACCGTTCCGCCCGCCAATGTTCCAAATACTATAGCGGCGATTATATATTTTAAAAAAAGGTTTTTCTGTCTTCCGGAATTCTTTTTCTTAAATATGCCGGCAATTTCCGGCAAAATGCCGAGAGGGCATATGGCAGAACAATATAATCTTCCCAAAAGAAATGTTATTATCAAAATTGCCGACGCTAAAACTAATGCCGTTACGGAAAAATCCGTAAATATTCTCTGCAGTAAAGGCCCGAGCTGCAAATCAAAAATTTTTAACGGGTAAACAGCCCAAAAGAAAGCCGCCAAAAATAAAACAGCGGCGCAAAAGGCAATGGCCAGTCTGATACGGTAATAAATATTTTTTTTCATTTTATACCGCCATATTTTTAATTTTTTGCAATATACCTCACAGCTTGTCGAGGGGAACCGCTTAATCGTCACCCTGCGCGAAGTCGCAGGGTCTATAAATTAATAGATTCTGCGAGAGACTTCGTCTCCGCAGAATGACATCTGATTATACCGCCGTGTTCTTTAATTTTTTTATTGTGTTATCTACCATTTCCAAAAGAGGAGGAATATCCAATAATTGCGGGCAATGCTGGCTGCAAAGGCCGCATTTTATGCATTTGTCGGCTTTTTCCCTGAAGTTCAGCCGCTCGTATTGTTTTACTAAAGCCTCGCCGTCTCCGGAAGCTTTGTAATCGTTATACATAGTAAAAATTGCCGGTATGGCTATGCCTCTGGGGCAGTCTTGGCAATAATTGCAGGCGGTGCAGTTTATTTCGCCGCGTTTTTGAAGTATCGCCGATATTTTTTCCGCTATTTCTTCTTCTTGTTTTGTTATCGGCCTGTAGTTTGTAAAAGTTTCAACGTTTTCTTGCATGTGCTGAAGCGCGCTCATTCCGCTTAAAACGCTGAAAACATTTTCTCTTCCGGCGGCCCAGCGCAGCCCGAAAGAAGCCTGCGTATCGTTTGGGGCATTGTCGCTAAGCACGGCTTTTGCCGAACCCGTAAGCCTCGTAAGCGCGCCGCCCCTTAAAAGTTCCATGGCGATGACGGGAATTCCGGCTTTTGTTAAAACTTCATATTGTCCCTTTTCATCCATTGCCGTCCAGTCTAAATAATTTAACTGCATAAGGCAAAATTCCCACGTATGCTCGCCGATGATTTTTTTGACGAATTCGGCATTGTCATGGAAAGAAAACCCGACGTGTTTTACTCTGCCTTCTTCTTTAAGTTTCATCAGTTCTTCATACATATCGGAATTATAGTAATTGTCAATTGTTAAACGGGACAGATTGTGCGCCATATAAAAATCAAAATAATCGGTTTGGCATTTTCTCAGCTGATCGTCGAATATTCTCCGGACATCATCCCTTGAGGTAATCATCCGCGCCGGACTTTTGCTTGCGAGATAAAAAGATTCTCTTTTATAATTGCTTAATATTTTTCCTATCGCGGTTTCGGATTCTCCGCCGTGGTACATATAAGCGGTGTCAAAATAATTAACCCCGCGGCGCATTGCAAGGTCAATCATTTTTTCGGTTTGCGCCATATCTATTTTGCCGTCGATGGTAGGCAGGCGCATGCAGCCCATTGAAAGCAAAGGAATATCCTTTCCCTTAAATTGTCTCGTTACGACTTTATCGCCGGCATTTTTTGTTTTTTTATCTCTTCCAAAACCGCAGCCGTCCAGCAAAACCGCGCTTCCTATAGTTAATAATGAATTAACAATAAACTCGCGTCTTTTCATTGCACGCCTCCAACTGCAATTATGATTCGGCATATTATATTAATTTTTAAACAACAGAGTGAAGAATAATAAGGAACTAGGAATGAGGAGTTAGAAATTAATGGTAACGACGATTGCCATTCTGCGCGGAGGAAACTTTGTTTCCGTAGTCGCAGAAACTATAAAAATCGCGGGCGTAGCCCGCACAATAATTCCAAATTCCTAATTTAATTTCACATACACTTGTATTCTGATGTAATAATTTATATAATGTCTGCAAAGTTAAAAACAGCATAGGAGGAA
>WQUP01000007.1 GCA_009782015.1 Endomicrobiia bacterium
CCTGCATAAGCAAGCCGTTTGAAATAGACGACATCTTAAACACCGTAAAAGAAATAATTTCCAAGCGCATGGCGCTTGTCATAACGTCCGACGCTTCCGTCGCGGATTTTTTTAACGCCAATTTTGCAACATGCGGATTTTTCGTAGTCTGCGAAAGCGATTTGAACAAAGCGCTCAGGCTGGCCGAAAGAAGAAAACCGGAACTCGTATTTATCGACGCTGCGTACCGCGGCTCAGCTTCAAGCGTCAGTTCGGCCGCAGGCTCTTATTCCAAAGTAGTGCTCATCGGACAGGATTTGCAGGAAAGCCCGGGCGCGGCTTTCAAGCATATCTCCCTTTCAAAATCGGCGGTCTCCGAGTTTTTGCAGTCCGACGGCAAAAAAAACGCGTCTATAGTGAGCGGCGACACCATAAATTCCAACAATTTGAAACTTGCACTGACGGCAAAAGGCTACGACACGTCGGTTTTTAACGGCGAGGATGCGTTTTTCAAAGGCCGCGCGGCAGGAAACTGCGATTTTATAATAATCGATTCCGAGGCCTCGGCAGATCCCGAAAAATTCTGCTCCCGCATAAGGCAGTGCGGCGCAGCCGGCGTTATAATTTTTATTTTCGATTACAATACTCCGCTGAGCGAAGAGCTGAAAAAACTTGACGTTTTATTTCTCCAAAGGCCGTTTGATTCGAAAGACGTTATTAAACTGATGGAACGGCAATGATAAATGGTAAATGGTTAATGGTTAATTATGGAGCGCGCTTTGCGCGCAACTGTTAGTGCGGCTCCGCCGCTCCGACATTTATCATTCACCATTTACCATTTATCATTGTCTTTCCAGAAAGGCGGTAACATGAAAAGTTTTATATTCGTAAAGTTCCTTCTTTTACTGGCATGCGCTCTTGCCGTTGCGTCTTTTGTGACTTCTAAACACATATTCGTATTGATTTCGGCCGCTTTGGTTTTAATAGCTTTTATGGCTCTTATAGCGGCAGAGTCGGATAATCAGTATCATAAGTCTGAAAACGCGCGGCCTGAATTTGAAAAACCGGAACCGTCGTATTACAAGCCGCCGCAGTCTAAACAAGGTTCTCCGCTGCATGCTTATGCCGTTAAAAGCGATGCCGCCGCAGAACCGCAAAAAACTCCTCCGCCCGCCGCCGCGCCTGCGCCGCTTTCATCGGATGAACTTAACAGCGAAAAGATAGCCGTTTTAAATAAATTCGCTTCGGTCGCGTCGCACGACCTCAAAAATCCCCTTTCCAGCATGAAAAATATTGCATATTACTTTACGCATTCCGTAAAAATCGACGGAGAAGTGCCGAACAAGATGCTTAAAATGCTCGGCAGCGAAGTTGACAGGATGAACAGTATGATCGTCGATCTTCTTGACGTCACAAGGGTCAAACAGCTCAATCCTTCAGTCTCTGATCTGGACGTTTTGATAAACGAAGCGGTCGAAAAAGAGAAAACGCCGGCATTTTCGTTCGAGTTGAATCTTGAGAAGCTGCGTGTGAACGTCGATCCCGAAAGATTCAAACAGGTGATAAAAAATTTGATAGACAACGCTAAAGACGCAATGCCCGACGGCGGAAATATAAAAGTCAGAGCTTTTAAGGCCAATAAATACGCGATAACGGAAATAACCGACAGCGGAAAAGGCATGGATAAAGCTACTTTGGACAAATGCTTTGACCCCATGTTTACTACTAAGACTGCCAAGGCGCTCGGGATGTCGCTTACCGTTTCAAAACAGATAGTAACTATGAGCGGCGGAAGCATAAGAGCGGAAAGCGAGCTTGGCAGCGGTTCAAAGTTTATAATTAAGCTTCCTCTGGTTTTATAAAATGGAAAAAAAAGTTTTGGCGTCAAACCGCAAGGCGTTTTACAACTACGAAATTCTCGATAAAATCGAAACGGGAATAGTTCTCTCCGGATACGAAGTCAAATCCGCAAGGCGTTCCAATATAAGTCTGGTTGACAGCGTGGTGCGTTTTTCAAACGGCGAAGCTTTTGCCGACAACATGTTTATCGCGCCGTACGAGCAAATATCCACCCATGTGGCCGATTATGACGCAAAAAGAAAAAGAAAGCTGCTCATGCATAAATCGGAAATTACGAGGATGCATACGAAAGTCAAAGAAAAAGGCCTCACCGTCATACCTCTTGAAGTTTATCTCTCCAAAGAAGGCAGAATAAAAGTTCTCATCGGGCTTGCCAAGGGCAAAAAGACGTATGACAAAAAAGAATCTATCAAAAGAAAAGATATTGACAGGGATACAGACAGAGAGATGGGGAGAAGATAACGGCGATGCAGGGATGCGAGGATGCGAAGATGCATAGCAACAGCAAAGTCGTTAAAATTCCCCTTTATTATAAAGGGGCGGCAGGAGACAAGGTCTCCTGACGGGGTATGGCCTTTTATCGTCATTGTGAGGATAGCGTTTTGATTAAAAAGATATTTATTTCAGCCGTTTTGGTTTTTGTTTCAGTTTCGCTTTCATGCGCAAGGGATATATGCCTTGCCGGAAGATTTATACCAAAAGACGGAAAAACTCTTCTTTTTGCCGGACAAACCAATTCCGACAGCGACGCGTATGTGAAAGCTGCAAAGAGCGTTCCCGCAGGATTTATGATATATACCTCCCTTGCACAGCTCGACGGTTTGGATGAAAACGCCGATTTCGGCACGGGCGAAACATCAGGCAAACACATACTTTCAAATTATCCCGGCGCGGCGCTTCAGATAGGGCTTTATCTTGTGAACTCCCTTGACGCCGTTATAGACGGCTCTCTTGACGCAAATATAGAAAAACTCGGCAAATGGATAAAAGCCGCTAAAGTTCCGGTTTTCTTAAGGATAGGCTACGAATTTGATTTTCCGGAAAACGGATACGATCCTGACAAATACGTAAAAGCCTACAGGCATATAGCCGATAAACTTGACGATATGAAAGTAACAAATGCCGCGTACGTCTGGCACTCGTACGCGTCGCTTAATCCGAGAGGAATAGAGGCATGGTATCCGGGAGACGAATACGTCGATTGGTGCGCGATATCGTACTTTGCAAATCCTCAGTGGATACCCATGGTCAAATTCGCCCAAAGGCATTCAAAGCCCCTTATGATTGCCGAATGCGCGCCGATGCTCGGACTTGACCTGAAAAAAGAAAATAAAGTTGCGTGGCATAACAAGCTTTTCAGGTTTATCGAATCTAACAACGTCAAAGCTTTATGCTGCATAAACTCCGACTGGGACGCTACGGCAATGTTTGGGGATAAGGGCTGGGGAAACAGCAGGATAGATGACACTGCGGAGATAACGGAACTGTGGATAAAAAATACTTCTGACAAAAGATTTGTTCAGCTGAAAGACATGCCGGCAGCCGTAGGCTTTAATCCTGTCGGCAGCGTTTTGATAATTTTCTGTCATCCCGATAACAAAAACAGCAGTAATGCCGCAATTCTCGGGCGCATAAAAAGCGTTCTTGAAAAAAATGAGATAAAGTATGCGGTCCGCGACCTTTACTCTATGAAGTTTAATCCCGCTCTCTCCAAAAGCGAACTGGCCGGTTTGAAAAATAAAAAATATTCCAAAGAAGTTTTGCGCGAGCAAAAACTCATCAAAGATGCCGGCGCCGTAATTTTTATATATCCGATTTGGTGGGGAACAACTCCGGCAATGCTCAAAGGCTATATAGACAGAGTTTTCTCGATAAGTTTTGCCGCAGATTCCAAAGACAGCGGCGGAATTCACTCGATAAAATACAAAGACGCTTATGTGTTCAATACCATGGGCATGTCTAAAGACGCTTTTGAAGAGCGCAATTTCGGGCAGCTTTACGAGAAGACTTTTGACGACGGAGCGCTCTCCGTAGCGGGATTTAACGTCGTAAAGCATAAATATTTTTGGTCTCTTCCGACCGATGACGATACCCTGATGAAAAGCTATCTTGATGAGGTCGAAAAGACTGTCGGCGCGATAGAATAAATGAAAAAAGAAAACAGCCAGATAATTTTAACGCAAGCCTCGGCGGGCTCAGGCAAAACATACAGCCTCGCCAAAAGATACATATATCTTCTTCTTAACTCCGACGGAAAAAACTCATTCAAAAACATAATAGCGGTTACTTTTGCAAACAAAGCCGCCGTTGAGATGAAGTACAGGATTATAAATTATCTCAAAAAAGCCGCGCTGTCTCTGGACACCGAAGGAATATTTGACGGCGCCTGGCTTACGCAGCGGCAGGCGCGCGCAAAAAGCAGAGAAATGTTAAGCGCTATCCTTAAAGACTACGACGGTTTTAATATAAGCACCATAGACAGCTTTATAAACCGCATATTAAAAGCCTGCGCTTTCAATCTGGGAATATCTCCGAATTTCACAGTGGAAAAAGAGTACTCGGATCATCTCTATTTCGCGCTTGATTCTTTTTTGCGCGCCTCTTCTTCTTCGCACAAGAGCAGAGAACTCCTCATAGATTACATTTCACAGTATCTTATAACCGACAAAACCGGATGGTTTCCCAGAAACGACATATATGATGAAATAGCCAAGGTTTTTTCTAAAGCCGGAAACAGCGGCAAAGAGATAGCGGTAAATAAAAGCGATTTTAAGACGCGTTTTCCTGCATTGTGTTCAAAGGCAGAAGAGAAAATAAAAACGTTTTTTGAAAAGTTCTCAAATCCGGGAATATACTCGTCGCATATCAAAGCCGCAGAGAAGGTTTTGTCGGAAGGATCAAAGATTTTTTATTCCGGAAAAATACCGAAGGTATTTGCCGAAAGCGGGCTTAAATACAAGAAAGGCGCACAAACGGACCGCGCCGCCGACGAGCTTTGGGCTGAAATAAGCGCGGCGGTTAAAGAGCTGTGCGCTTTTTATGCCGCGAATTATTACGGCATATACTCGCAAATTTACTCGCAAATCGAAGAGGAGTTTGAGGGGCAGGCAAAGAAGGACGAATTGGTTTTTTTAAACGGCATCAACAGAAAAGCCGTAAAATTTTTTGAAAACAACAACGGCATAATGCCGGAAGTGTATTACAGGCTGTCGGAAAAATATAAACACTTTCTTATAGACGAGTTTCAGGACACCAGCCCCGTGCAGTGGTCCGGCATCAAAAGGTTTCTTGAAGAAAGCCTTGCCGGCGGCGGCACGTTTTTCTATGTGGGAGACGCAAAGCAGGCCATATACGATTTCCGCGGAGGAAACTCCGGCATCTTTTACAGCGCTGCCGGAAAGTTCGCCGGCATAGAGTGCGACAGCGTCATACTCGGGGAGAACTACAGGAGCCGCAGGGAAATAGTGGAGTTTAACAACAAAATTTTTTCAAGAGACAACATAGAGAGATATCTTGCCGAAACCTACGGCGATAAAGACGGCGCGGCGGATTACGGTGAACTGTTTTCCGTATATGACGCTTCAAGACAGAACTGCACGGCAGGCAAAGACAAAGGATATGTGGAAATAGACATAGTTCCGCAGGAATGCGGCGATGAAGAAAAATATACGAAAGAAAAGTTTACGGGATTTGTGAAGCAGGCTTTGGAGAGATTTGAGGCGCAGGATATAGCCGTTTTATGCAGAACAAACGGCGAAGCGGCGCTCTCAGGGACATGGCTCCTTGAAAGCGGCATTGACGTCGAATCCGTTCAGACTCTCAATATAAGAAACGACGGCGTAATAAAACAGATAATTTCGCTTTTGAAATTCATAAATTCGCCGTCTGACGAGCTGTCGTTCGCCTCATTTTTAGTTGGAGAGATATTCGCGAGGCGTTCCGGCATAAATACGGCAGCCATGGAAGAGTTTTTATTTTCGCGCCGCGCCGCGCGCCAAGTCCGAGCTTTATACAGGGATTTTGCCTTGAAATATGACGATGTATGGAAAGAATGCTTCGAAGAGTTATTTTCAAAAACCGGTTTTACCGCGGTTTACGAGCTGGCGGTTTTCATGATGGAAAAGTTTCAAGTCATTGAAAATTTTCCGCAGTCAAAGGCTTTCGTGATGCGTTTTCTCGAACTCATTAACGCGTTTGAACAGGACGATTCGGGTTTAAAAAACTTTCTTGAACATTTTGATTCGCTGGAAGACAAAGACGAGGCTCTTTACGTAAAAAGCGGGTCAGGACGCGGCGTAAAGGTAACGACTGTGCACAGAGCCAAGGGACTTGAGTTTCCGGTCGTTATACTTCCCTTTTTAAAGCTTGCAGCCGGCAGAACGGACAAGCCTTATTTCGACGATTCAGGCGAAAAAATAAATCTGCTCGGCGTTACTAAAAATCTTTCCGAGTTTTCGCCCGAGATAAAAAATATTTACGACTCTGAAAAAGCCAAAAGCCTGCTTTCTGAAATGAACGTCCTTTATGTGTCTATGACCAGAGCCGAGTGCGAAATGTACGCGATAGCGCCTACGAAAGCCGGCGCTTCAAAAAACGGGGCGGTTGCGCTTTTGGGCAATGCCGGGCTGGTATGCGGCGCGAAAGAAAAATATGTCATTAAAAGAAAACACTCTGACATCGTCAGCGATGAGGCGGATTCAGGGTATAAAGACATAGAGCCCCATTACGGAACAAACGCGTCGGATCTGTCATTGAGCGAATTAAGGATGCGCGGCAATATGATACATTTTGCGCTTTCCAGAATAATTACTCTTAGGGGTAAAAATCTTTCCGATGAAATATCGCGCGCCGTAAAAGACACGGCGAAGAAATTCATATCCGAAGACGCCGGCTGGCTTAAAGCCGAACTTGAAAGCATTTTCAATTCTCCCGAGATTTCGGAGCTTTTCGGCTATGACGAGTCATGCGTTTTCAACGAGAAGGAAATAGTAAACTCTTCGGGAGATACTTTCCGCATAGACAAACTCATAAACAACGGCGGGGAAATTATAATAGCCGACTTTAAAAGCTCGCAAACCGCCGATGCGGCGGAGCAAGTAAGAAATTACGCAGCCTGCATTGCGCAAATTTATCCTGAAGCCGAAATTTCCGCACTGATAGCGGATCTGTCGTCAAAAAAAACAACTGAGGTTGAGAAGCTGGGAAGCTGAGAGGTTGGGCAAAAACAAAGTCTTTGTTGTCGTTGCCCAGCTTCCCAGCTTCTCAACTTCTCAGCTTCTAACAAGGATGTTACGATGCCGTCTGAAATTTTAAACATACCGTTATCTGAAAATATCATAGATTTCGCTTCGGATTATCTTGCCGGAAAAGGCGATAAAACCGCATTGATAAGCGGCGGCCGCCGGCCTTTTCTGTTTATAAAGAGGAAGCTCGCTCTTGAAAAGCGTTCAGCATTTTATCCTCCTTCGTTTTTTACAAATGACGATTTTATCGATAACATAATTTTTGAAAATACGGATTGCGCCAAAGTTTCGGATATTGAAGCTGCATATATGCTTTACAAGTGCATTTTGGCGCAAGCGCCGGAAATGCTCAAGGGCGGGATGGAAGCATCGTTCGCCAGCTTTATTCCGTGGGCGTTCGAGATTCTGTCTTTTATAGAACAGCTGGATCTTGAAAACGTTTCCCGCGACAAACTCATGAGCATAAAAGCCAATGCGGAAATAGGATACGATGTTCCCGAGAACATAAATCTTCTGCTGAAAAACATATTTGCCATAAGGGATTCATTTCATGCGGCGCTTGAAAAGAACTCCCTGTGCACGAAAGGCCTCTCTTTTGCGAAAGCCGCACAGTTTGACGCGCGTATCCTTTCGCGCGGTTTTGAAGAGATCATTCTCTTTGCGCCTTTTTATCTTCATAAAACCGAAATGGAAATATTTAAAAAAATATTCGACGCGGGAAAGCTGACCGTTATGATACACGGCGATGCCGGAGAGTATGAAACTTTGGCGAAAATCTATTCGGCTTTCGGGCGCAGGCCGTCCGGTTTTCAGGGCGGGCGCAAAAAATCTTCCGACGGATTCGACCTTAACGTTTACTGCGCTTATGACGGACAGTCTCAAGCCGCTCTGCTGAAAAACCTTTTGAAAAAAGCGCCGAAAGATGATATGGAGAATACCGTAATCGTCGTTCCCGATGAAAAGCTTTTGCAGCCCGTTATAAGCGAGATAACGAATGAAGTCGGAGATTTTAACGTCTCCGCGGGATACCCCGCTTTCAAGACGGCTGTCGTTACTCTTGTAAAAGACATTGTGCGGGCGCAGCTTTCAAGAAAAGGGAAGTCATATTACGCAAAGGATATGATGAAATGCATTTCAAATCCGCTTGTTAAAAATATGCGTTTCTCGAAAGCCTCGGCGCTGCCTGCGGTAATTGCCCATAAAATTGAAGAGGCTCTTGATTCTTCGTCGGGAGGAAAACTGTCCGGCAGATCTTTTGTCGGGTTGGACGAAATTCTCTCCGATAAAGAACTTATCGGAACAATATCTGATACGGCCGGGAAAAACGGCGGGATCTTAAGCTCCGAAGAGCTTAAAGATGCATTAAAAGACATATTTTCTTTTTTATTTGACGGATGGGAAAAAATCGAAACGCTAGAACAATGCGCTGCGGCTTTGACCGCTTTTATAGGCAAATTGTCGGATGCCGGTACATTGGAAAAGCATTATCTCAACGGAGCCTCGGCGCAAATGCTTTTGACCGCGTCGCGCGACATAGGACGCGGAGAAGTGTCTAAACTCAAATTTTTGCAAAGCGACGTTTTAAATATATTTCTGGATTTGATAAAGGACAAAAAAATAGCTCTTCCCGGCTCCCCTCTAAAAGGCATGCAGATTCTCGGGCTTCTTGAAGCAAGGAATCTTTCTTTTAAAAACGTGTTTGTGATAGGCATGACGGATTCCGCAATGCCTGCCGTGAAAAAAGAATCTCCGCTTGTTCCGAGAGAAATAATGTTTTCTCTCGGCATAGAGATGGCAGGCAGAGAGTATGAGATACAGGCGTACCACTTCAACAGGCTTGCCGCCGGAGCGAAGAATCTGAATCTCATATATCCCGATAACGAAAAGGAAGAAAGAAGCAGATTTATAGAGCAGCTCATCTGGAAAAAACAGGAAGAAAAAGGCGACATTGCGGCTTTTGAAGCAAGGGGCTTTGCCCCTGGTATTTTTACGGCGGCGCGGATTGGAAGATGTTCTTATGCGAAAACTCCGGCAATCAAAGAATGCCTGAAAAAAATGAAATATTCATACAGCCGCATAGATACTTATTTGAGATGCAGGCTGGAGTTTTACTTTAAATACGTGCTGGGACTTGACGAAGGAGCGGAAGTAGGCAAAGAGATTTCAGGGAGTGATATAGGCACTTTTGTACATAAATTTTTGCAGGGAAATTTTTGCGAAGGGGTAACGTCGGAACAGGTAAAAAGCAAAGAGTTCGGAAAATCATACGTTGCCGATCTTCTGGAGCGATTTGAAAATACTCCGGCATTAAACTCCAGAGAAGACGCGTTTTTGATAAAGGAAGTGCTTGAGCACAGAATGCGCGGAGTGCTGGATTTTGAGCGTTCAAGAGAATTCGGCTCCGTTTATGCCTGCGAGAAGGAGTATGTTTCCGAAATAGAATGCAAAACCGGAAAATATACTCTGTACTGCGTAATAGACAGAATAGACCGCAGCGGGATGAAGTATTCGATTTTTGATTATAAAACCGGCAGGGTTGACTCTCCGCTTCTTTCAAAGCGTTTCGGCGAGCTTATTGCCGGCGGCTATGACAGGGATAAAGTCAAAAAGGCTGTAAAATCGCTTCAGCTTCCGCTGTATAAATATATTTTTGAAAAAAATGAAAGCTCCAAGATATCGGAATGCGCCGTATATGACGTTAAAAAAGCCGAAACAATCGATTTTTTTGAAAGCGTTGAAGAAGACGCCGGCGCCGTATTTGAAAGCTGCATGAACATAATCATGGACACTCTTGACGAAATTAACTCGGGAGACGCGTTTGAATTTCATGGAAAAGACGAGCCGGACTGCGCAAACTGCAAGTTTTTTTATATGTGCAGATAACGGCGGAAGATTGGAAGTTCGGCAGCTCGGCAAAGACAACGACAAGGGGCATTGCCGTACGCCGTTGCTGAGCTGCCGAACTTCTGAGCTGCTAATCTTCGGCGCGCTTTGCGCGCCTTGAAAGCGCGCAAATAAAAAGATAGAATCTACAAGCCGATTAAAAGGAGAGATTCAAGTGAAAAGATTTTTTGTTGTTCTTGCCATGACATTCCTTCTTTCCGCGCCTTTATTTGCCCAAACTGCCAAGGAATTATTCAGAATAGAGAGAAATACGAATGCCAATATAGTGCGTTACGATGTAGTTCTAAATGACGACGGAACTATAAATGCAAACAGGCCTATAGATTCGTATTGGCTTTTGCTTGCCGGCAATGGACAGCGCGAAGAAATTACGGCTTTTCAAAGAAGGGCTTACGGTTTTACTATAAGGCAGAACGATG
The DNA here is from genome assembly GCA_009782015.1 of Endomicrobiia bacterium. Lineage (GTDB taxonomy): Bacteria > Elusimicrobiota > Endomicrobiia > Endomicrobiales > Endomicrobiaceae > Endomicrobium_B. The sequence goes on from WQUP01000007.1 coordinate 10,406, forward strand.
CCGGCGGCTATTTTTCAATGTTTCTGACGGCCGTAAAAGACAGAGAGATAAAGGTGTATGTAAAAGACGGCGAGCCAAAGGCTGAAATACTGATAAACGGCGCTCCTGCGTTTCTTTCTTCAGTCTATGTGGACGCTTCAAGCGGGATGTTTGGAATCCCGAGAGTTAATTTCTACATACTGAACGGCATTGACATGGAAACCGGCGGGCAGGTGTCGGAAAAGATAGCAAATAGATAACAGGGAGGCACAAAAGATGAGAAAGGTTAGTTTGTTGTTGGCGTTTGCAGTAATGATTGGCGCGGGAAGCATGGTTTTTGCGCAGAACAACACGCAACAGGCGGCGCAAGAGAAATCGAAATCCGCTCTTACGGTGACCGATTCGGCTGTCTGCACGGCCATTGCCGACAGAATGCCGGAAGGAAAAGCCGCCGAATTCGGCTCCGACGTTACGAAAGTTTATTATTGGACTAAAATCGAAGGCGCGACTGAAAATACTCCCGTGAAACACGTATGGTATGCCGGCGATGCCGTAATAGGCGAAGTTCCTTTGACGGTGACAACTTCTCCGTTTAGAACCTGGAGTTCAAAAACGCTTTATCCGGGACTTTCGGAAATGTCTGTGGAAGTCGTTGACGCGGACGGAAACGTGCTGAAAAAAGATACTTTTACGGTTAAACAATAGAGAACTAAAAATCGCGGCGGAGCGTTTTGAAATGCTCCGCCGGATTTATTTTAAGGCGGTTAAAATGAATAAAAAATCAGGATTTACGCTTGTAGAACTTGTTATTGTGATTGTTATTCTCGGCATTCTGTCGCTTGTTGCGGTTCCGATTTACAGAGGCCGCGTCAAATCTTCCATGGCTACCGAGGCAAAAGCATTGCTCGCCGAAGTAAGCGCATCGCAAGAAATTTACAAGGCGCGCACAGGGTCATTCTTTTCTTCCTCGACTTTCAAGTCAATCTCCCGCGACAATAACGTCACTGAAATAGGAGTGGACTCAAGAAGAAACAGGTATTTCAATGATTTTAGTTGGCAGGGAGATAACAACGGTAATATGACTATATGGACTACAGGCAACACCAACTCTCAAGCGAGCGGTATGACGCTTTCGCTTACATATTTTGCAACCGCTCCTCAGGTGATAAACGAAGATAAAATGTAATGAAAGGTATTTAAAAAAAAAGAGCCTCCGGAAAGGGGGCTCTTTTTTTATGACTTCATTATTTGAAATATACCCCGCGGACTTGCCGCGCGGAACCGCTTAGATGTCATTCCCGCGAAAGCGGGAATCCAAGTTTAAAAATAGATTGCGGCTCGGAGGCCGCAATGACAACTGGTACCGCACAGCTTGCTGTGCGGATGTTCATTTTTTATAAATAACGGCAGTATGATAAACTTGAATAATGATACGCGCCTTCGGCGCATGAGAAATGATACGTTGCCTTGCGGCAACATGATACGATATGTCCTTGTTGTTAATGTATCCGAAGGATACGTATCATGTGGACAATGTCCACGTATCATTTCCGAAGGAAGTATCATGTCCTGCAGGACATATCATTGTATTTATGCCGAGGATGGGATTTGAACCCATACACCCTTGCGAGCACAGGCTTCTGAGACCTGCGTGTCTGCCGTTCCACCACCTCGGCGCTAACTTCAATGATTAATGATAAATGGTTAATGGTAAACGTCGGAGCGGCAAAGCCGCAATAATAGTTGCGCGCAAAGCGCGCTCATTAATTAACCATTAATCATTAACCATTTATCATTGCATTTCAATCACTCTCATCTTTTTCCACTTGCCTGTTTTATATCTTAAATAGAAAGAAGTTGCAAGCGCTCCGGCGTAAAATACCATTACGCCCCAGCAAACATACAGATTCATTTTCAGCACAACCACGACAATATACATAGGTATCGCGGCGGCAAGCACCGAAAGAGTTATCAAAATTTTCATCACAAATGCCGTGTCTCCCGCGCCTTTTATTGCCGCTGCCGAAATTATATTGAGCGGATCGAAAACGGAGTACAAAGCCACAAACCTCAAAAGGTTTATCGTCATGGGGCGTATCTGCTCTATTATGCCTGCTTCCGCGCCCCTTGAAAATGGGTATATGAGGATATTCGGTATGAAAATATATCCGAGAACTATCAAGGCCGTATATGCGTACACAACGTGCAGCGCGGTCTGAACGCTTATCTGCGCAATGGACGCCTTGTTCCTTCCGAGATACTGGCCGACAAGAATGGAAGTCGTTATGCCGCAGCCTATCAGAGGCATGAACGCCAGATGGTTTATGTTCAGGGCTATGTTGGTAGCCGAAAGCTCGGAAATCCCTATAGTGCCTATAATCAGGATAAAAAAAGTAAAGCCGGCCATATCGAAGAAAAACTGCACGCCGTTTGGCAGGCCGAATTTCAAAAGCCTTTTAATAAAGTTCATATCCAGGGCCGCAAAGCGCGTATTGTACTTTTCGTCATTTGCTTTGGACTTTATCAGGATTATAAACGCCAGGCTCATGAGAACGGAAGCGCAAATGCTTGCGATTCCCGCTCCTTCTATGCCAAGCTCCGGAAAGCCGAAATTGCCGAATATCAGAAGATAATCTAAAATCACGTTTAAGATTATACCGGCTATGTTTATCTGCAGAATTACACCTGTCTTTCCTTGTCCGGCGTAAAAACCCGACAAAGCCGAAGCCGCAAGAGACGGAAAAGCGCCGTAGCATAAAACCCGGAAGTATTTTATCTCTTCGGCTGCGATATCAGGCGCATGTCCTACAAAGTCAAAAATATTTTTTGCAAAGAATGATACGGCAAATATTATCAAAGCTCCGGCAAAAGCCAGATAAAAACTCTGCCATACGCAGCGCCCTATGGAGCGGTACTCTTTTTTTCCGTAGTACTGCGAAACAAAGACATCTATATATGAGACCGTTCCTATAAAAAAGCTCATTATGGAAAAGTTGAGCATTCCTGCCGGAAGCGCCGCGGCAAAAGCCGCCTCGGAATGCCACGCCAGAAAAAATCTGTTTATAAAGCTTTGCAATGCCCAGGCGCCCGTGGATATTATCAGCGGAAACGCTACGGCAAGGAATTCCCCGTATCCGCCGGCGCAGCCCCATCTTCTTTTTATGTGCCTGACAAATGACATTTTACCGCTCCTAATATTGAGTAACATTATACTTTTTTATAAGGCTGATTTTACGATTCGTCTTGAAAATGCAATATAAAATTATTAAAATACTTTCGCAAACAAGGCTCCCCGCGGAGAAAAACCATGAAAAAAATAACGCCGTTTGTGTTGTTTCTTTTTTGTGTTTTTGCTTCCGGCGCCGTTGCCGAAAACACCAGGAAAGTGATTTCATCCGGCTACTCTGAAGGCAATCCTAAAAAAGAAGTCGCTTATTACGGCAACAGCGGCAAAGAAGTCGCCAGAGAATACTATCATATCGACGGCAGAGTGATGGGCGTAAAAGGCAGCATACCGGATGGCGAGATACTCGAATATTATCCCGACGGCGCTGTAAAAAGCAAAGCGCTCTACCGGTCAAATCTGATGGTTGAAGAGACCGAATACTGCGATGACGGCGCAAAAAAATCGCGCACTCTCAACGAATGGTCAGGAAGAAATCTTGTAAAGACCGGCAACATCATATACTATCCGGACGGTTCGGTTCAGCGGGAAATAACTATGGACGGCGACGGAATCGGGACAAGCAGGGTTTACTACAAAACCGGAGAGCTTTTTGAAGAGTCGTCTATGGAAAACGCCTGCAGAAGCGGTCCGGCAACGCAGTACTACAAAAGCGGAAAAAAGAAGCTTACGGGTTTTATGAAAGACGACGCGCTTGACGGCCCGGCAAAAGAGTACGGCGAAAACGGAAACGTGATTGAAAAATCGATATATAAAAACGGCAAAAAGACGGAAAAATTATAACGGCAGAAGTTTAGAGAGCTTGGAAGCATGGAAGTTTAGCGACGGATTACGGCTTTTGTCTTTGTCAAACTTCCAATCATCTAAACTTCTAATCTTCCGGCTCAAAAGGGGTTTTATGAAAAAGCTTTTTTTCGCGGCATTATTTATTTTTCTTCTTGCAGGCGCTGCATCCGCCGAATATTTTTATATGAAATCGGGTGAAGTCGTAGAAGGGAAAATAATTTCCGAAACCATGGATTCGGTGACGGTATCCGTTGGCGGAACAAAAACCAAAAGAAAGCTGATGTTTAAAGACATCGACCAAATGTCATCTAAGCCAAGGCCGGCGTCGCAGGCTGCAATAACTTCGCAGGCTGGCTACGATGAAAAAACAGCCAAATCACAGTTTACAAGCCAAGCCAAGCAGGATATGCCGGATTCAAAAACTTATATCGATGAAAATAAGTCCGGAATAATAGTTTACAATGTGAAAGAAACGGAAAATGTTGTCGTAAAAGACATGAAAACGCCTTCCGTATCTCCGGCGCAGCCGAACGGTAACGACGATTTTGACGCCGCGGCCTATCTTCTCGGCGGGGGCCAGCCTTCGGATTTAAAACCCAAAGTCGCGCAGCCTGCTCCGGCAGCCGTGCAGCCGAGCGATAACGGCGACTTTGACGCTGCGGCTTATCTCCTAAGCGGCGGTAAGCCTTCGGATATCAAACCCGGAGTTTCTGCGCCACAGCCGGCAAAGCCTGCGGAAGCTGTACGGCCTCAGGAGCGGCAGATTCCCGTTAAGACGGATAATAACGACGATTTCTCTTATGATCCGAATAAGTATCTCATCAATGACAACCCGCAGGTAAAAAAGTCTGCGCCGGTTTCTCAGCCGGCTGTCGAAAAAAACGGCATTCAATCTGCATCATCAAAACCTCCGAGCGAATTATTTTTAGCGGCGTCTTTAGATCTCAAGGGAGCGCATAAATTTACCGGCTCCGTTACAAACGAAGGAGTCAGACAAAGCGCGGATATTTCCGAAAGTTCCGATTACGGCGTCAGCTTATCCGCGGAAAGATACGGTTACTTGAGCAGGTTTGCCGCTTTGGGCATAGGATTAGGCTATCAATTCGGCAGGTGTTTGGAGACAAGTCCGGGACGTTTCGGATTTCTTCCTGTTTACGCGGCTTTCAAAATGAGGGTGCTAAGCGGAGAAGATTATCATCTGTACGGCGTGGCGCATCTGGGCTACGGTTTTATCATTCCAAATACACGATACAGGCAGGGAACAGACAGCGCGGAAGGCGGAATATATTATGCCGCCGGCGCCGGAATAGCATATCACAGGTTCGTGTTTCAGGCTCTCTATTCAGCGGATTATGCCCATTTGACTCTGGCAGATTCGACTTCGTACAAAGATATCAATAAAAGCGTTCAGTATTCAAAGCTCGGACTTTACTTCGGGTATCTTATTTGATGCGTATGCATTTACGCGTAATACAAAACGCCCCTAGGAATCATTTCCCGCGGGGCGTTTGTATTTAAAAACTTCAAACAGGCGAAAAGTTTGAAAAGAGTTTGAAAAAAACATAATGCAACTTTTTGCCCGTTGTGCTATAGTATGCGGGCAGTCAATAATTCCCGGCAAGAAGATAATATGATCAAAACAACCGCAACGGCTTTCGCAATCATTGCATTTGCCGCCACATTTTGTTTTTCCTCCGTAAGAGACGGGCATGTCTTATACGCCAATCCTTCCGTAAAAGCCGCCGGAATGCGCGGCGCTTTCAGCGCAAATACAACCGACGACGCGTTCGGAACCTTTGTAAATCCCGCATATTCTCCTTCCGGCCCCATGGCCGGCGCAATGTTTTCTACTGCATTTAAGGACGGATACAATCTTTCCGAATATGCTTACGGCGCGCTTTCTTTCATATATACGGATTTGTTTTTCGGCATAAACGCCGGCATCGGCGCTTTGAGCAGCGTTGAGGCAAATTTCGGACAAGACCAAGAGTGCGCGGCAAATATTAACCTTTCCAGAAAGTTTGGTTTTTTAGGCATCGGTGCAAACATTAAGTATGTCGGCTCGCAGTTTTACAGAAATACCGATTCGGCTCAGTTTACCGGAGATGCCGGCATTCTTGCCGATTTCGGAATTTTTAGTTTAGGTGTGGCCGGATATAACCTTGTCGGAGATTTTTATGATTCCAACGGCGAGAGAATACGTCCCTACGCCAGCGCCGGCGCGTCTTTTAATTTAAAACTGTTCCGCGATATCGGCGTAATAATTTCAGCAGAGGGATATCAGCCGGATATAGAAAAGTGCTACTTCAGCCCCAGGGCCGGCATTCAGTTAAGTTACTTATATTTTGCCCTGCGCGCAGGATACGAGTACGATGAAAGGGCTGAAAAGAAAGATAAGTTTTCTGCCGGAGCCGGGATAGATTTTAAGAACATACAGCTTGAATATGCATACGTTCCGGACGAAGCCTCAAAAGTCGATCAGCATAGAGCGTCGCTGTCTTACAGGTTTAAGCAGTTCAGGGTGAAGGACAAACAGTTTAACCGGCAAATAGCGCGTGAAAAAAAGCAGGCCAAAGCCGACAGTTTGCTTGCCAAGGTTAAATCAAAATACGATGTTCAGCCGCGGCAGGAAGTTAAAAAACAGCTTGTTGCGGAAAAATCGGAGATACTGCCGCTTCAGGCGGTCAGCTACAATAAGGATGAGTATGAGTTTACGGCAATTTTGTGTCCGGTTGACGCGTCAACCATGCCGGATTCCGATGCGACGACGTACTATGCGTCCACTCCGAAAGGCGACGATTTCGACGCCGCAAAATATCTTCTTGCGCTTGGAAATTCAAAATCTTCAGCGAATTTGTCAGCCGCATCGGCTGAAGCCAAACAGGGTGTGTATCCGCCGACTCCGGCAGAAGATAACGATTACGATCCGGCAAAAGAGCTGCTCAAAAGCAGTCTGACATCCAAACTGCCGCAGTCAAAAGAGAGCGTTAATGTGGACATGAAGAGCAAAAATACCGCTTTGTCAAAAAAAGCGGATCGGAAATCTAAAAAAAGTTCTTCGGTTAACGACGATTTTGACGCCGCAAAATATATTCTTGACAACCCGGGCGCAAGTAAAGCAGAAATAAAGCAAACCTATGAG
>WQUP01000008.1 GCA_009782015.1 Endomicrobiia bacterium
GTCGGGGGCAGCGGGAAGGCCCATTATTTGTTTAAACGCATTTCGGAGGAGCTTCGCTCCTTTAACAGTACCTGGGGTACCGCTAGTACCGAGGGTACCAGTACCGGAGGTACTCCGAATTTGCGCGTTTTTGCTTTTGTAAAAGACGAGGAACTGAGTTCTTTCGTTGATGATTTGAAAGCGTTCTTTCAACAGCAGAGTGAAGAGTGGAGAGTGAAGAGTGAAGATAAAGACAACGACAAACGACAGATTCTGAAACAAGTTCAGAATGACAAACAAAAACAACGCCGTCACCCTGAACTTGTTTCAGGGTCTGTCGTTCACTCCACTCTTCACTCTCCACTCTCCACTCTTTCCGTTCTGGCTTTTCCTTCCGATGATGCGCAGCAAAGGGCTTTTGCGATTGACGCCGTCAAAAATAAAAAGAACTTTATTCTTTGCGCTACGGACATTTCAATAAACTCTCCGGTTTCCGCTCCGAGCGCGGATACCGGCATGGTTTTAAAACCCGGGCAAAGACATAACTTTAACGAGTTGGTCACGTCGCTTGTGGCGTTCGGCTATAACAGAATCAACTTTGTCGAAGACAGGCTTCAGTTTGCCGTGCGCGGCGACATAATAGACATCTGGCCTGCGGCCGGCGACGCGCCGGTGCGAGTTCTGTTTGAGTTTGAAACTATCGAAGCTATAAGAATTTTTGACTCCGGCAGCCAGCTTTCAAACGCTTTTATTGACGAAGTTAAAATCCTACCGGTAAATCCTTCGGGTGATACGGCGACTATTAAAGACTACTTTCAACAGCAGAGTGAAGAGTGGAGAGTGAGGAGTGGAGATACGACAACGGCAATCCCTCACTCGACACTTCGTGTCGCCCTCTCCCGCAAGGGGCGAGGGAACAACAAAGCCGTTCATCCCTCGCCCCTTGCGGGAGAGGGCGCGCGGAGCGCGGGTGAGGGGTATGCCGTTATCTTCACTCCTCACTCTCCACTCTCCACTCTGCTGTTCTTCGACTATCCTTTGTCCAAAGAGGAAGAAGAAGCTTATTCCAAACACGAACTTGTCATAAACAATCCCTTAAATAAAAACGCGCAGTATCAGGGTTACAAAAGTTTTGCCGGATTTCAGGGAGATACGAAATACTTTGTAAATTCGCTTAAAAACTTTGCCCAAAGCGGTGCGGAAATAAAAATTTACTGCGCAAACAGCGGGGAGCAGGAAAGGATTTCCGACATCTTGTACGATGCCGGCGGGATTTCTTTACCACATCCCTCTGTCATTCCGGAAAGTTGTTATCCGGAATCTGCCGTAAATACTGGATTGCCGCGTCGAGACTCCGTCTCTTCTCGCAATGACGAATATGACAATCCGCCGCAATTTCTTTACGGCAATTTATCGCAGGGGTTCTTTCTAGAAAAAGGGGGCAATGCCCCAGGGGACGAAGTCCCCGAAGTCTTCGTGTCAAGCCGCGAGATGCTTTATAAGAAAAAGCCCGTGAGTTTTCCCAAAGTGAAAGGCGGGCGCCGCCTTGAAGGGATTTGGGAGATATCGGCCGGCGATTATGTTGTGCACGAGAAGTACGGAATCGGAAGATATGTAGGCTTAAAAACTATATCGCGCGAAGACAGAACTTCCGAATACCTCTGCATAGAGTACCGCAGCGGCGATAAGCTGTATGTGCCGCCGGAAGAAATAAAAACCGTAAAAAAATACATAGGCGTTGAAGGGGTCAAACCTAAACTTTACTCCATGGACACGGGCGCGTGGGAACGCGTAAAATCGCGCGCGCGGGAAGCGGCCGCGGAGTTTGCAAAAGAGCTTTTAAAACTTTACGCGGAAAGAAGCAAAGTAAAAAGGACGCCGCTGAGCTGCGAAACGCCGTGGGAAAAAGAGCTTGAAGACGCGTTTCCTTACGAAGAAACGCCTGACCAGCTTAAAGCCATTGAAGACGTCAAAAGCGATTTTTTAAAGCCTTATCCGATGGAAAGGCTTATATGCGGCGACGTTGGTTACGGAAAAACCGAAGTGGCAGTGCGCGCGGCTTTCAAAGCCGTGCAGGACGGTATGCAGGCTGCGGTTTTGGTGCCTACCACCGTTTTGGCGCAGCAGCATTTCAACACTTTTCACGAAAGGCTTTCGCCTTTTCCGACAAGAGTAGAAGTTTTAAGCAGGTTTCAATCCAAAGCAAACCAGAAAAAGATAATCAAAGAGCTTGAAGAAGGAAAAATCGACATAATCGTCGGCACTCACAGGCTTTTGCAAAAAGATATTAAGTTTAAAAATCTCGGCATTTTGATTGTGGATGAAGAACACCGTTTCGGCGTGCGCCAGAAAGAAAAAATCAAAGCGTTCAAAAAAAATATAGATATACTCATGCTTTCGGCCACGCCAATACCAAGAACATTGTCATCGGCTTTGTCGGGCTTTAGAGATTTGTCAGTAATAGAAACCCCGCCTTTCGGCAGACTGCCGATAGAGACGACGCTTTCAGCGTATGATGAAAAGATGGTAAAAACCATTATCGAAGCCGAGCTTTCAAGAGGCGGGCAGGTGTTTTACGTTTACAACAGGGTTGAAACCATACAGACAAAAGCCGCGGAAATAAGAAAACTTGTGCCGGATGTAAAGCTTGGAGTTATTCACGGGCAAATGCACGCCGGAGACATTGAAAACGTCATGTGGAAGTTCGTAAATTTCGAGCTGGACATGCTTCTTGCAACAACTATTATAGAGTCCGGCCTTGACATTCCTTCGGTAAACACGATGATTGTAGAAGAAGCCGAAAATTTCGGCCTTTCGCAGCTTTATCAGCTGAGGGGCAGGATAGGAAGGGAAAAGCAAAAAGCGTACTGCTACCTGTTTTACAAGGACGAAAAACTTAGCGATGAAGCTATAAAAAGGCTTGAAGCGATGAAAGAGTTCAGCGAGCTCGGCTCGGGTTTCCGTCTGGCTTTGAAAGATTTGGAAATAAGGGGCGCCGGAGGCATCTTAAGCGCCAGCCAGCACGGTTTTGTGCGCGACATAGGCTACGATATGTTTTCAAAACTTCTTGAAGAAGAAGGAAAAAAGGTAAAAGGCGAAACATTTGCCCCGGAAGCCGGGTCTAACAGTGAAATAGATTTGCAGGTTTCCGCGTTGATTCCTCAAAGCTATATTGAAGATGACGACATCAGAATACTGTTTTACAGAAAGCTTTCTGACGCAAAAGACAGCCGGGCTGTAGAAAAAGTGCAAGCGGAGCTTGCGGACCGTTTCGGCAAGATCCCGCAGGAAACGCAAAAGCTCTTTGAAATAACAAAGCTCAGGCTTGAAGCCGAAAAGCTGCACATAGAAAGGATTGCGGAAGATAACAACTATATATATGTGTATTTTTCGCAAACCGCGGACTTTTCAAAGGCCGACATCCCAAAGCTTATAACCGATTATGCAAAAATGATTGAATTTATAAGCGGAAGAGACAATGTCTCAAGGGGCAATGCCCCGGGCAATACCTCAAGCTACGCCTTTAAGCTGAGAAAGAGCGGGATAACCGGCGAAACTCCGGAATTCGTACGAGCTTTTCTTGGAAAGCTGGGGTTTTACCTAAAAGTCTAAAGAAAGAGTGAAGATTGAAGAGTGAGGAGTGGAGATAAAACTAAGCAGTTGTCTAGCCGTATCTTCACTCCTCACTCCCCACTCTTCACTCTGCCGTTTGAGTGAGTTTGACTAAAAAAAATAAAATTAGTACTATCTGTGAGCGTTAGTTCACAAAAAGGAGATGCGTAAAATGAAAAAGGTTTTAGTTGTTGCAGTGTTGGCTGTGTTTGCTTTGGGAGCGTGCAACGGAAAAGGCAAAGCAAAAGACAACAGCCCGGTAATTGCCAAAGTAGGCGGAACACAGGTAACCGAAAAAATGATCGATGATAAGCTTGCCGCTACTTCGCCGGCATACAGAGAGTATGTAAATACTCCGGTGGGCAAAAAACAGTTTATTGATGCCGTCGTAAGAGAAAATATAATACTTGAAGCTGCGAAACAGTCCGGCATGGCCAATAAAAAAGAGTACAGCGAAGCTTTGAAAGATTTTAAAGCCGAGCAGGAAAGGCAGTACGCGGAATACAAAGACGGCATGCTTATAGAGATGTACGTTAAAAATGTCCATGACGGCATAACCGCGAGCGATGCCGACATACAGAAATACTACAATGATAACAAAGATACGTTTGAGCATCCCGTGGCCTATACGGTGAGACATATCCTTGTCACTTCAAAAGAGGAAGCCGAAGCGGCGTACGCAAGGCTTCAAAACGGAGAGAAGTTCGAAAAAGTCGCACAGGAAATTTCTCAGGATAAGCAGTCTGCCCAAAACGGCGGGCTTATCGGACCTTTCAGAAAGGGAGTTCTTCCGCCGGAATTTGAAAAAGCCGTAATCAGCCTTAAAACAGGCCAGATGTCGGGAATTGTCGAGACTACTTACGGATACCATATTATTTTCAAAGTCAGCGAGCAGACGCTGCCGGCCGTAAGTTTTGAGCAGGCAAAGCCGGAAATAGCCGGAATCATAGAAAGAGAGAGGTTCGACAAATGGTATGAAGATACGAAAAAGAAACTCGGAGTTACGGTAAACTACGATGCCATGACGCCTGCGCCGCAGAAGCAGGCTGCCGCTCCGGAAAAAAGCGCACCCGCGGTATAGTAAGCCGCAAACGCGGCAATAAAAAAAAGAAAAAATGGAGTCTAACATGTTAAAAAAATTATTTGCAGCTCTTATTGTTTCAGCATTCATGACCGGTGTCGCCGTGAACCCTGCTCTTGCGGCCGGTTCGGACATAGCCGACCAGACCCTTGCCGTTGTAAACGGCGAGCCCATATTCTCATCAGATTTCAACGCGGCTTTTATGCCGATGCTCGATCAGTTCAAACAGACCGTTCCGCAGGATCAGCAGACGGAAGCCAAAGTCAACGAGCTTAAGACCGCCGTTTTGAACCAGAAGATCGAAGAAACGCTTTTGAAGCAGGAAGCGAAAAAGCAGAAAATCAAAGTTTCAAAAAAAGAAGTTCAGGACGCGGTGGACCAGATTAAAAAAAGATTTGCCAACGAGTCGGAATTCACGGCCGAACTCAAGAAAGAAAATCTCAGCCGGGCGGAGTTTGAAAAGAAGCTTGAAGAGCAGCTTGCCGTAATGAAGCTTGTGAGACAGTCCATAGATTCAAAAGTAAAAGCTCCCACGGAATCCGACGTTAAAGCGTTTTACGATAAAGTGCAGACAAAGATGAAAGGCGGTGAAACCGGTCTTTCCAAAGAAGACGACGATCTTGCAACAAATCTTGCAAACTTTATGAAGAGAATGTCCGGCGAGCAGGTCAGGCTCAGACAGATTTTCGTAAGCAGCCCGAAAGGCGCCGCAAGCGAGCAGGCTAAAGCCTCTCAGGCAAGAGTCGAAATTGTGAAAAAAGAGCTTGCCAAAGGCACGGACGATTTCGCAACCTTGGCCGGAAAATTCTCCGAAGATCCCGCGTCAAAAGATAAAGGCGGCGACATCGGAATAGTCGTAAAAGGCGATTTGCCTGCGGAAATAGATAAAGTCGTTTTCGGCATGCATGTCGGCGAAATTACCAAAGAACCGGTGAAGACCGAAAGAGGTTTTCATTTTCTGAGAGTTGAAGAAAAAAGGGCCAGCAGAACTTTTACGTTTGACGAAGTCAAAAACGATATCGGCCAGCTGCTTTACCAGAACGAGTCAAAAAAAGCTTATTCGGCTTGGATAAACGATTTGAAGTCCAAAGCCAACGTAAAAATAAATAAGACTTGGTAAAATATGCCTAAACCCCGCGTAGCAATAACGCTAGGAGACATTGCGGGAATAGGGCCTGAAGTAGTTTACGGGGCGGTAAATTCTTTGAAAGTTCAAAGGGTTTGCCGCCCCGTAATTTTTGGAGACAAAACGGCGATAAAGGCGATGCAGGGATGCGGAGATGCGGAGATGCGGAGCAACGGAAAAGCAGGTAAAAACAGCAGTTTCGCCTCCTCGCCTCCTCGCCTCCTCGCCTCATTTGTTATCACTTCCGACGTCGGCAAAGTCGCGCTCGGAAAACCGTCTAAAAAATCCGGTATAGCCGCATATAACGCCGTAAAAGCCGCGACGCAGTTTTGCCTTGACGGCAAAGCGGACGCTTTAGTCACCGCGCCGGTATCTAAAGAATCGCTGAAACTTGCCGGCGTAAAGTACCCGGGACACACCGAGCTGTTAGCCGCTTTAACAAAAAGTAAAAAATTTGCGATGATGATGGCCTGCGGCGGCATTAATGCCGTTATGGTCACTCGCCACATCCCGCTTTCTAAAGTTTCCGCAAATATTAAAACAAAAGACATAGTAGAAACCGTAAAACTTGCCGTAAGTTTTTTAAAACAACAGTGTGGAGAGTGGAGAGTGGAGAGTGAAGATAACTGCGATGCAGAGATGCAGGGATGCAGGGATGCAGGGAAACAACTTTTGCCGTCATTGCGAGGCAGCACCCGATTAAGACACTCGAGTGTAAACTCCGCTGCCGAAGCAATCCAGGGCAGTTGCCGTATCTTCACTCCTCACTCTTCACTCCCCACTCTGCCGTTGAAAGTCGTTTTGTGCAGTCTCAACCCCCATGCCGGCGACAACGGCATCTTAGGCTGCGAAGAAAAAGAAATAATTTTTCCTGCGGCAAAAAAACTTAAATCTCTCGGCATAAACGCGGCAGTAATGCCCGCAGATTCCGCATGGCTCAAAACCAAAAACGGCGAATTCGATTTGATATGCGGCATGTACCACGACCAAATAATGATACCGCTGAAATGCATAGACGCCCAAAAAATAGTAAACGTTACGGCAGGACTTCCTTTTGTAAGGACGTCCCCCGGCCACGGGACGGCTTTTGACATAGCCGGCAAGGGGCTTGCGCCCCGCGGCTTAGCTGATCCGGCGGCAATGACGGAAGCCATACTTTTCGCCGCAAAAACGGCAAACAGCCGTTCCGAATGAAAAAAGGGGGGCAAAGATGAAAAAGATTTTATCGCTGGCAGTCATGGCGGTTTTTATTTTCGGAGGGATTTTTGTTTTAGCGTCTTGTTCGAAAAGCGATAACGCTATAAACGGTGTTGTCACTCCGTTTGAAGGCAAGTGGGTCATGGAAGGATCGTCGGATACGCTGACTTTCACGGGCAATACTTATACGCTTATTAACTCTGACGGCACGGAGGGATATAAAGCGGCGTTTACTTATACGGCTACGGATATTACGGCCACCATTTCGCAAAAGTACGAAAACGGAAAATGGTCAGACGTACAACCGGTGACCGATACCGCCGCGTATAAACTTGACGGAAACACTTTAACTTTCGGTGACTTTACGTACGTGAAACAGGACTGATTTTGAGTTGACAAAAAAAGCACGACAAACGCATGAAAACATGTGAAGCAGTTATTCCCCTTCTGCGAGGGGTGTGCTTTAGCGCGGGGTGGTCTTTGTTGTCAGCAGTTGCCAAACTTCTAAGCTCTCCAAACTTCCTAACTTCCGCCGTTATGCTGCCGTTATTGAAACTTCGTTTATTTTGTTGTATAAAATCATCCATGGAAATCGTAAACTTCTCGCCGGACTTTTTAAATGATATAATTGCGATAGAAAACGGCTCTTTTCCTCGTCCCTGGAACGAAAAGATGTTTTTGGATTCAGCGGCCAATAAGGGCGTTGAATTTAAAGTTGCAGTGGAAAATAAAAAAACGGCAGGATACTGCCTGTTTTGGATTGCGGGCGGAGAGACGGAAATACTCAACATTGCCGTGGCAGAGGAATTCCGCGGCAGGTCGTTTGCAAGAAATATGCTTGCGCTTGTCGAGAAAATGTCGAAAGAAGCCGGCTCCGGCGCGATATTTCTTGAAGTGCGGGAAAACAATAAAGCCGCGATAAACTTGTATCTTTCGTCAGGTTTTGAAAAGACGGGAATAAGAAAAAAATATTATATCACGGAGGACGCGGTCC
>WQUP01000009.1 GCA_009782015.1 Endomicrobiia bacterium
TGTCCAACTATAACTCTCGGTTTTCTATTATTATTTTGCGCCATAAAAACCTGAATCCAAGGCCTGTTTAAAGAATCTTTTATCATTTCCTGCGAAGTAAGCTGAGAATCGGTATCGTTCCAATAACCGCTTAAATCAATTTCTTCTCCGGAATCAACCCTCGTAACCTGAGCGCCGGAACAAGCAAAAAGACCGACAGATAATAACGCTACGATAAAATAAGCTGCGATTTTTTTCATTTTTTTCTCCCCTTTTTTATATACAGTGAATAGTGAGCAGTGAGTAGTGAGTAATTAAGGAGTGCGCTTCGCGCACTATTAACAATCGGGGCTTTGCCCCGCAACTACTCACTGCTAACTACTCACTGCCGTTATAATTTTCTTAAACTTCCGTTTTCCAACCTGGATAATAAAATTTTGATGCGATTTTATTTCAAAATCGCTTTCGGCTTTTTGCGAATCTATTTTTACTCCCCCCTGTTCAATAAGCCTTCTGGCTTCGTTTTTGCTTTGCGCTAAAGACGCTTTAACTATCAAATCAGACAGTTTTATTGACGGAGTTTCTATTTTATATTCTTCCAAATCCTGCGGCAAATCTTTTTTCGCAAAAACATTTTCAAAATCTTCCTTTGCTTTTTGCGCTTCTTCGGATCCGTGATACCTTTGCGTAATTTGCAAAGCCAAGTCTAATTTTGCTTCCTTAGGATGCATAGATTTTACGGCTTTCAAATCATCTTGCGTCAAAAGCTCATAGTATCTGTACATAAGCTCGTCGGAAATTGACATAATCTTGCCGAACATTTCTTTCGGCGCGTCGTTTAAAGCTATATAATTTTCGTAAGATTTTGACATTTTCTTTACGCCGTCGGTGCCTTCAAGCAAAGGCATGGTAATTACAATCTGAGGTTCTTCAATGCCGTAATCCCTTTGAATTTCACGGCCTAAAAGAAGATTGAATTTTTGGTCGTTTCCGCCAAGCTCTACGTCGGCATTAAGCGCGACGGAATCATAGGCCTGCATCAAAGGATATAAAAATTCAACTATGCTTATGGGTTTGTCGGCTTTATATCTTTTTTCAAAATCGTCCCTTACAAGCATTTGCGCGACGGTAACTCCGGACGCAAGTTTTAGCAAACCGCCTATGCCCAAAGCGTTAAGCCATTTGCTGTTAAAAACTAATTCCGTTTTTTCTTTGTCTAAGATTTTAAATATCTGATCGGTATAAGTCTGAATATTTTTAGCTATTTGTTCGTCGCTCATCATCGGCCTGGTTTCGGAACGCCCGGAAGGATCGCCTATTTTAGCCGTAAAATCTCCGATGAGAAAGACCACCTGATGGCCTAAATCCTGAAAAGTTTTAAGTTTGTTTATTACTACCGTATGCCCTAAATGCAGGTCGGGAGCAGTCGGGTCAACTCCGAACTTAACCCTCATTTTTTTGCCCGAAGCAAGCTTTTTCTTAAGCCCCTCAAGAGATATAATCTCATTAGCCCCGCGCTTTATTTTTTCTATGGTTTCGTTCATGGTAAAAACCTCTGTAACGACAATTAAGAATTAAGAATGAAAAATGTCGGTGTGCGGCACAGCCGCACTTATTAACAGGTGCGCTTTGCGCACTCCATAATTCTTAATTCTTCACTTTTCATTCTTCATTGCCTTTTAAATTGACAGGCTTCTCAACAATTTCAGCGTTTTTTCGTCAAATTTTTTGTCGCGTTTTATAACCTGGCTTATCGGCATTGAAGTTATTTGGCCGCTTGCAAGGCAGACGAGCCTGTTATACTGACCTTTATGAAAAAGGTTCATTGCCGCATATCCGAACTTTGAAGCTAAAATTCTTGTTCTTGCCGTCGGGCGGCCGCCGCGCTGAATATAGCCGAGATTGCTTACCCTAACTTCAAGTCCCGTAAGCTTTTCCACTTGCTTTGCAAAATCGTTCGAAGAGCCGCAGCCTTCGGCAAAAGCTATGATTTCGGAAGTTTTTCCCCTTTCTTTTCCTTTCGTAAGTTCCTGCGCGAGCTTTTTCATGTCGGGCTTTATTTCCGGTACCACAATATATTCGCAGCCTGCGGCAAGGCCTACGTCTAAAGTTAAAAATCCGTGTTCCCTTCCCATAATTTCAACAACAAAAATTCTGTCATGGCTTGTGGCAGTATCTCTTATTTTATCTATCGCTTCAACGGCGGTATTTAAAGCGGTATCATAACCGATAGTTTCGTCCGTGCCGTAAATATCGTTGTCTATTGACGCGGGAATATTTACGACTTTTACGCCTTTTTGCGAAAAAGCGTTTCCCGCGGCCAAAGAACCGTCCCCGCCGATAATAATCAAACCGGAAAGATTCAGATCATTGATTGTTTTAACGGCTCTGTTTAGCCCCGTTTTAGTTTTAGTTTCAGGACAGCGCCCGGTATGAAGCATGGTTCCGCCGGTATTTATTATCCCGCTGACAGAACGGAGCGTAAGCCTTTGAAATTCGTCGTCTAAGAGGCCTTTAAAACCTCTTTTGATTCCTATTATCTCATAACCCAAAGAAATTCCGTATCTTGTCACCGCCCTGACAGCCGCGTTCATCCCCGGAGCATCTCCGCCCGAAGTTATAATACCGACTTTTTTCGCCATATTTAATCTCCTAAAAATGATTCATAAATTTTACTTTTTTATAAAAAACAAAACAACACAGCCGTGTCATTCCGGGCTTGACCCGGAATCCATTTTTACTAAAAACTTTCTTTTTTCCTTAATTCCTCACTCCTCATTCCTAATTCCTCA
>WQUP01000010.1 GCA_009782015.1 Endomicrobiia bacterium
GATGAAGAGCGAATTTTTCTACAATAGTATTTACAACGGCTTCCGAGAAAAATGCCGGTATAGTCGGCCCGATATAAATATTCTTAATTCCAAGCGACAGCAGCGTCAGAAGTATGCAGACCGCTTTTTGCTCATACCACGAAAGCACAAGCGTTAAAGGCAAATCGTTTACGCCGCAGTTAAAAGCTTTTGAGAGAGCTACGGCAACCTGAACAGCTCCGTAAGCGTCATTGCATTGCCCCATATCAAGAATACGCGGGAAAGGCCCGATTTTTCCGGCGTCTATATCGTTGAAACGGTATTTTCCGCAGGCAAGGGTCAGCACGACAGTATCTTTCGGGGTCTGCTCGACAAACTTCGTGTAGTAACTGCGTTTAGCCTGAACGCCGTCGCAGCCGCCTACGAGAAAGAAATGCTTAATTGCTCCGGATTTAACCGCGTCAATAATGGCGGGCGCATTATCCAAAACCGTTTGACGCCCAAATCCCGTGGTGACGGATATTCCTCCGTTTATTCCCTTAAACTGTTTATCCTCGGGAAATCCGCCTAACTTAACGGCGTGTTTTATCAATTCGGAAAAATCTTTGCGGCCTTTCGCGTCGGCTGCTATATGTTTCATCCCGGGAAATTCCACGACTGAGGTTGTATAAACCCTGTCGCTATAACTGTCTTTGGGCGGCATAATGCAGTTGGTGGTAAACAGTATCGGCGCGGGAAGATTATTTAATTCATTTTGCTGATTATGCCATGCCGTGCCGTAATTGCCTTTAAGATGAGTATATTTTTTTAATTTCGGATATCCGTGCGCCGGAAGCATTTCGCCGTGCGTATAGATGTTGACGCCTTTGCCTTCGGTTTGCTCAAGAAGCATTTGCAAATCATACAGGTCATGCCCTGTCACGACTATAAAAGGCCCTTTTTCGATTTTCATCTGAACTTGCGCGGGAACAGGATTGCCGTATGTTCCTGTGTTTGCTTCATCCAGCAAAGCCATGCATTTCAAATTCACGGCGCCGAGCTCCATAAGAAGCCCGAGCCATTCGTCGATCGTATGTTTGCCGTCAAGCGCCGCCATGCCTTTAATAAACCAATTGTCAACCTCGGCATTGCGTTTTCCAAGCACCCGCGCGTGATGGGCGTATGCTGCCATTCCGCGCAGCCCAAACAGCATCGTCGAGCGCAGCGACACGATATTTTTGTCTCCGTGGAAAAGCTCGCCGGCTTTTATGCAGTCTTTGCCGCCTAGTTTTACACGTTCCGCTTTTATTTTAGCGGCAAGTTCCGCGACTTTCGCGGTATCGAAATTGACATTTGTTATAGTGGTAAACAAACCGTCGACGATTAAATCTACCGCGCTTTCGGCGCCGGCATTTTTATTTTGCGCGGCTTTTGCCAAAGCTATCATTTCAACGCTGAGGACGTCTTGCTCGTGCGCGGTATCCGGCTTTTTTCCGCAAACGCCGGATATGGTGCATCCGGTTCCTTTAGCCGTCTGCTGGCATTGGAAGCAAAACATTTTGCTGTCGTCGCGAGCCAAAACTTCAAACTTGTCTTTTTTAACTCCGCATGTCGGGCATACATAGTTGTCAGGCAGTTCTTCAAAAGGCAATGTTCCGTCATAAACATATCCGCAAACTGTACATACGTGTTTCTTCATAATAGATAACTCTCCTTTTTTATATTTTATTGATATAGTAATAGCCTGGGGCTATGCCTAAGCTGCTTTCATAAACTATGTTGATTATTGTAGTATATTGTAATTTATAAATACAGTTGCATTTGCAACATAGTAAAAAATAGGAATTTTTGCGGATACGGTAAAACACGGGAAATAACATTCAAATTTTTATATAATGTTTTAGCGCAAATTGCGGCATAATCTGTATTGAACTGGAAATTGAAGGAGGCAGCATGTCACGTATTGAAGAGTTATTAGAGTTTAACAAAAAATTTGTCGAAAACAAGCAATATGAAGCGTATACGACGACAAAATATCCTAATAAAAAAATAGCTATACTTTCCTGCATGGATACGCGTTTAACCGAGATTTTACCGGCGGCTTTAAATCTCAAAAACGGAGACGCTAAAATGATAAAAACCGCCGGCGCCATAATTACGCATCCTTTTGGCAGCGTAATGCGGAGCCTTATAATCGCTATATACGAATTAGGAGTGGAAGATATTTTAGTGATAGGCCATCATGATTGCGGCATGCAAAATATGGAAGCCCATAAGATTATCAGCAAGATGACTGACAGGAACATTGAAAAAGAAAAAATTGATTTTGTCGGTTACTGCGGCATTGACATAAACAAATGGCTTAAGGGCTTTGATAATGTTGAAAATTCCGTTCGGGAAACGATTAATATCATCAAATGCCATCCGTTAATTCCAACAGATATTCATGTTCACGGGTTTATAATTGACCCTTCTACCGGCAAACTTGACAAAATAAGCTAGCTGCCCGCGAAATTCGAGTTTCCTCGCAAAATTGAAAGTATTTTCAATAAAAAGTAAAATATGCCTTGCAAAAAAATATTTGTGGACTATTATATTAATTATAAGAATACATTTTAATTATAAAATGAGAAAAAAAATGAAAAAAATTATTTCTTCTTAAAAAAAGCAGCTGTAAATCATATTCATAAGGACGGCATTTTTGTTTGGAAAACAAATAAAAGAATGAAAAAAATCATCCCTTTATTTTTTTTTGTCTCTTTATTTTGCTCCGTTGTCGCGGCGCAAGACGTTAGCGTGTCAAGTCCTC
>WQUP01000011.1 GCA_009782015.1 Endomicrobiia bacterium
TATTACAAAGAGGGGCGTTTGGCAATAGGCGCGGTCGAGAAAATGGACATTATAATGAAGCAGCTCGGGCTGACTCCGGAATACGGACTTGCGGTAAGGCCGGCTCTGGAAAAATCAAAAGAGAATAAATGTCCCGCAATGGCTTTGATTCTAAGCGACGGAAGCGTTATAACCGGAAGAACTACGGATATTTTGGCGGCGGCTTCAAGCCTTGTGTTAAACTGCATTAAAAAATTAGCCGGCATACCCGACGACATACACCTTATTTCGCCTACCGTTTTAGGTCCTATGCTGATGCTAAAAGAAAAAATCCTCTACGACAAAAACCCTCTGCTTAACCTTGAGGAAGTTTTAAACGCTTTAAGCATTTGCGCCGCTACGGACCCGTCGGCCGCGAAAGGCCTTTCCAAACTTCAAAATTTGAGAGGCTGCGAGGCTCATTCCTCGCACATGATATCCGGCGCCGATGAAGGAATGCTTAAAAAGTTAGGTGTAAACGTAACATGCACCCCGGAGTTTCCGTCGGCCGATTTATATTACGTCTAGGGTCGATTGCCCCTAATTGTTTTTTGTTTGAGATTAGTTTATAATGATAAAAAAGATAGAGTGAAGAGTGAAAAGTGGAGAGTGAAGATACGACAAAGCTTTTTGTCGTCATTGCGAGGCGGCAGAGCCGCCGAAGCAATCCAGAGTAGTTGCCGTATCTTCACTTTTCACTCTTCACTTTCCACTTTTTCGTTAAAAAGGGAGCCCTATGAAAACATTCGTTTTGGATACCAACGTTCTGCTTCACGACCCGGATTCGATTTTTTCGTTTAAAGACAATAAAGTCGTCATACCAATGACGGTTATAGAAGAGCTTGATTCTTTTAAAAAGCTCAACGACGAAAGAGGCAGAAGCGCAAGGCTAATTTCAAGAAGCCTCGACGATCTCAGGACAAAGGGGAAACTCTCCGAAGGCGTAAGCATAAAAAGCGGCGGCCTGCTGAAGATTGAGATGCGCCATAACGACGTCGAGCTTCCGTGCGATTTTTCAGGGCAAAAATCCGACAACCAGATTCTTTCCATAGCGCTCGGCCTTAAAAAAAGAGGCGAAAAAGTAATCTTCATAACCAAAGACATAAACCTGCGCATAAAAGCGGAAATTTTGGACGTTCCGACGCAGGATTACGAAAAATCTAAAATCAAAATCGACGAGCTTTATTCCGGCTGGAAAGAGATAAAAGTGCCTGCGGCGAAAATAGACCAGTTTTACAAAGAAGGCAGGCTTGCTCTTAAACAGGATTTTTTCTGCAACGAGTGCATAGCTCTTAAAGACGAAGCCGGCTCTTCAAAAAGCGCGCTTACAAAGTATTCCAAGCAGGAAAAAGCGCTGATGCCGATATTCCACCAAAACTCTCTTCCATGGGGACTGAAACCTCTCAATATCGAGCAGAAATTCGCCGTGGAACTGCTTTTGTGCAACGATATAAATCTTGTCACGCTCGTGGGTCTTCCCGGAGCAGGCAAAACAATTCTTGCTCTTGCCTGCGGCCTGCAAAAGACTGTGGAAGAAAGATACTTCAGAAAACTTTACGTAGCAAGGCCTATAATCCCCATGGGCCGTGACATAGGATTTCTGCCCGGGACAAAAGAAGAAAAGCTCGGCGCATGGATGGGCGCTATTAACGACAATCTTGAATTTTTGATGGACAAAGGGCATGCAGACGCCAAGACAGAAGAAAAAATAGATTATCTTTTCAGTTCGGGACAGATAGAAGTCGATTCGCTCACTTACATAAGAGGCCGTTCGCTTCCGCAGCAGTATATAATCATTGACGACGCGCAAAACCTTACGCCGCACGAGGTAAAGACTATAGTTTCAAGAGCCGGCACCGGCACAAAGATAGTTTTGACGGGAGATCCGTACCAGATAGACAACCCGTATCTCGACGCTTCTTCAAACGGCCTGACGTACCTTGTCGAAAGATTTAAAGGCCAGGAACTTTTCGGCCACATAACGTTTTCAAAAAGCGAAAGAAGCAGCTTAGCAGCGCTGTCGTCGGAACTGCTTTAGAACAGCAGAGTGAAGAGTGGAGAGTGAGGAGTGAAGATACGGCAAAGACTTTTTTTGTCGTCATTGCGAGGCGGCACCCGATTAAGACACTCGAGTGTAAACTCCGCCGCCGAAGCAATCCAGAGCAGCTGTCGTATCTTCACTCCTCACTCTCCGCTCTTCACTCTGTCGTTATCAGGGGTTTTTTAATGCCAGACTTCTACGTTGATCTTCATATACACACCAACTGGTCCGACGGGTCGCTTACTCCGTCGGAAGTTGTCGATTATGCCGCAAAGATAAAACTTGCCGCCATAAGCATTACGGATCACGATTCGGTGGACGGAATAGAAGAGGCCGTAAAGGCCGCATCCAAGACGTCGCTTGAGGTTATCCCGGGAATAGAGCTTTCTTCGGAAGTCGGAAATTCCGAGAAAGCCGAGATGCATATTCTCGGATATTACATCGATTACAAATCCCAAAAACTTAACGAAACTTTGAGCGTTTTTAAGAAGGCGAGGATTGAAAGAGCTCATGTTATTCTTGAAAAGCTGAAAAAAGCGGGCATCAATTTGCGGGATGAAAGTTTTCTCGATAATGTCGGTAAAAAAGCCATAGGCCGCCTGCATTTTGCAAAAGCCCTTGTAGAAGAAGGTTTTACAGGCAGTATCTCGGAAGCTTTTAACAGGTATCTTGCACACGACAAACCCGCGTACGCTCCGAAGT
>WQUP01000012.1 GCA_009782015.1 Endomicrobiia bacterium
CCGGTTATCTCCGGATTTATCATTATAATCGGACTTTTTTTGTCAGGGTTAACGTCTATTACGCAAAGCCTCAGCGAAACGCCAACCTGCGGAGCGGCAAGGCCTACTCCGGGAGCAGCATACATGGTTTCAAGCATGTCTGCGGCAAGCTTTTTAATCTCTTCCGTAACCTCGGCGACAGGCTCGCTTTTCTTTCTCAATACATTGTCACCGTATTTCTTTATTGCAAGTTTTGCCATCTCAAGTCCTTATCTGATTTAAAATTTTCGTCATTTTACCATTTTTTCGCGCCAGAGTGAAGAGCGGAGCGCGCGCTCCTGGCGGAAGTTTAGAAGTTTGGAGAGCTTGGAAGTTTAGCAACGACATAATGCAGCAAAGCCTTTGTCTTCGCCAATCTTCTAATCCTCCAATCCTCTAATCTTCCGCCGTTATTGACACTTTCGCGTCTTTTTTGTTTAATGTCGGCATGGATAATAAATTGAAGCGCCCTACATGGGGCAGTACCCATGATATTCCCGCAGCCGAACAGACTGTTCATGATATAGAAACTCCGCAGCCTAAAAAAGAAGCCGCGGCTCAGCCGGCGGTTAATTCCGCGGTCAATACCGTCAATAAAGAAGCCGGCGCTCCTGCGACAGTTAAGCCTGCTGCCCCTAAACCTCCCGTTGAAATTGAGATTGAGGACCCTTCGGTCAGCACATTTATGGAAGGCCGTGACAAAATCTCGGAAGAAACGATTACCCGTCCCTCATGGGACGAATATTTCATGAAGCTGGCTTGGCTTGTGGCGGAACGCTCAACATGCCTCAGGCATCACGTAGGCGCGGTAATAGTCAGGGACAAAAGGATACTGACTACCGGCTACAACGGCGCAGCGGCCGGCGTAAAAGATTGCCTTGAGCTTGGATGCCTCAGGGACGAATTAAAAATTCCGTCCGGCACAAGACATGAGATATGCAGAGCAATACACGCGGAACAAAACGCGATAATCCAAGGCGGTTTCAGCGGCATAAATATAAAAGGTTCCACGCTTTACTGCACGCATTCTCCGTGTATTTTATGCGCAAAAATGATAGCAAACGCAGGCATAAAAAGAGTAATAACCGGCATAGAATACCCCGACAACGCATATAAAGAGCTTTTCTCGCAGGCCAAAATAGAATTCTCGCCTCTAACCATTAAAAATCTGTCCATAACCCAGAAAATTTAGGCTCAGGACTTATTGATTATGAAAATATGCCTCATTGGCTTGAGTCACAATTTTGTGATGTTTCCCTCGCCCCTTGCGGGAGAGGGTGAACACAATGTGTTCGGGTGAGGGGTACGTCGTTTTCTGTTGGTCTTTTAGTTGCCGCATTTTGCGCGTCTATGAGCGTGGGATTTTGGCGGATTATTCAAATCCGGTTGTTTGAGCAAAATACCTTTGAATCCTTTATCTCATTTTGCGAGTTCCGGATTTGCCGACAAAACAAAAGGATTGTGCGCTCACCGGCTCGCGCCCGCCGCCAAGCGCGTGCTCCTTATTCGTCGCACGGCGGCTGCAACTAGCGGCAGTTTTTTTGCTTACTTTTTGAACGCCTGCAAAAAGTAAGGCGGGTGGCAGTCCGAGGAATAACGAGGACGAGTCTGCCGCGGGCGCGAGATGTGAGCGCCCCGGGTCTGAACACAGTGAAGACTTGGGGGGCGCAGCGCTCCCCGTTTATTAACGGCAACCCCTCACCCTGCCCTCTCCCGCAAGGGGCGAGGGAACGAACCTTTAGTTTATTTGCTATAGAGCAGTTTTAATGAGTTCTGAACTTAGGCTATGTTTACTCATATCACAGACACGGGTTTAGCGCAGGGAGCTTTTTCCTGCAATAAACTTCAAAGAGGTTTCGTTAATTAACCATGAAACATTCAAATTTGAACGACTCCGAATTAGTAAGAATGTTTAAGCAGGGCGACAATGACGCTTTTGAAGAGATTGTAACGCGCTACCAGGCGCATGTTTACACATACGTCATGTCGATAACAAAAAACCCGGATCTTTCAAGCGACATTATACAGGACGTCTTTGTGAGGGTTTTCAAAAAGCTTCACAAGTACAATGAAGAAGACAAGCTGAAAAACTGGCTGTTCACTCTGGCAAGGAACATCACAATGGACTACTACAGAAAAAACAGCAAAAAGCTGATGCCGCTGGAAACGCAGGAAGAAGACGAGCTCTCCCTGATAAACGCTTTGCCGGAAGACAAGCCGCAGCCGATAGATATAGTCCTTGCCAACAGCCGCGCGCAGTCCGTAAACGAAGCGCTTGAAAAACTTTCGCTTGAAGAAAGAGAGCTTATAGCTCTCAAGGATTCGCTGACTTTTAAGGAAATTGCGGAAATGCAAAATAAACCCATAGGAACTTTACTCTCAAAATTCAACAGAGCTCTCGGAAAGCTCAGAAAGATTCTTTCCGAAGCCGAGCCGGAGGTGTACAATGAATATATGCGATAATCTTCCCCTCTACGTTTACGGCGAGATGTCCGCTCAAGAGAAGCAGGAGTTTGAAAAACATTTGTCAGAGTGCGAAAACTGCCGCAATCTGAAAGAAACTTTCGGCGAAGCGCTGGAAGCAAGAACGCTGCGCAGCGCGCCGGCAGGCGTAATAAACGCGATTTTTGAAAAGACATCCAGAAAACAGCCGTTTTTTGCGTCAATGCGCATGATGAAGCTCGCCTTTGCGGCCGCAGCCTTTCTTTTGATAGGCATAGGCTATTTTGCGACGGTCTCGCACAGGGATTCGCTGTACGATTCATACGACTATTCAAGCCAGTCTATAAACGAAATGATAAGCATCGATTCCGATATGGACGAGTACGAATCAATGTTTGTAATTTAAGGAGGAAGTTATGTTGAAAAAAGTATCGGTTTTGGTGTGCGTCGCATTTGTTCTCGGCGTTTTGTCGTTAGGGCAGGTTCAGGCTCAGGGAAACAGCTCCGCTGACGGAGGTCCGGCTTGCTCGGCGATGATGAAAGACGGAGACGCAATGAAAGACATGAAAGAACAGATGAGCGCAAGAAAAGAAAAAATGGAAGCGATGAAGAAAGATCATATGGAGTATCAGAAGAAACTCGACGGCTTTGTCGATCAGTACAACAAGACTAAGGGCGCAAAACAGGACGCTGTAAAAGCTCAGATAAAGGATTTGATCTCCGCACAGACCGATAAAGAGCTCGCGGCAAAGAAAGAGCTAATAGCCGAGCAAAAAGCGAGAATAGAAAGTTTTGAGAAGAAGACAGCGGATATCGAAGCTAACAAAGCTAAATACGTTGACGATAAAGTCGCTTTAGTGACCAGCAAAGAAGGCCAGGAAAAGATGAAAGAGATGAGAGAAAGAAGAGGCAGAATGAAAGGAGACAGAAGGGCAAGAACGGCAGAGACCGCTCCGGCTGCAACAACCGCAAACACGAAGTAAGCGAATTTATAGATAAAAAAGAAGAGCCGGATGAATTATTTATCCGGCTCTTTTCTTTTTATTGACGCTGTTTGTCATTCCGGCGAAAGCCGGAATCCATTGTCGCAGTATCGTCGGACAAACCTAAAGACAACATGGATAGCCTGTCCCGTAGTGTTTTAATACGGGAACAACTATGTATTTTTAGAGAAACTCAATTGGGTTTCTCTAAAAACCCTTAAAGTCTGTCATACCGGAAAGTCTCTGTCCGGTATCTGCAGTTTTTTGTCGTCAAACAAGCTTTAAGGCAGATTCCGGACTACTGCCTTCCGGAATGACAAGCAAGGGTTATTAGAGACACCCAATTACGAATTTCGGGGATGACACGCTTTGCGTGTCACTTTCCAAAACCCGAGATAAGCGAACCCATGGCCTGTTTTTTTAGTTCGTTTTCTTTCTGCGTTATGAGGCTTTTAACGCTGTCGAGCTGCTTTTGCACGTCTTGAAGCTTGGGGCCGAGGGCGCTCTGCACGTTTGCGCCGTACTTGTCGGCGTCGGCTTTGAGCGACTTGGTCTGACCGTCGATATAGCGCGTTACTTCCTGCTTTATCTTGGACTTGACGTCTCCCAAGGCGGCGTTGAGCACATTGTTAAATCTCTGCGCTAAAAGCTTATCGAGATCCGAAGAAAAATTGAATTTTGTGCCATCTGCCTGAAGTATGGATATGCCGGCGTTAACATTTACCGCGTTTATCCCCTGCCATATCATGCCGACGTATTTGACGATATTCGGATCAACCCCGTCGAAGTTTTTAGCCGAAGCGTCGTAAGTCATTGAGGTTATCGTCATACCGGCGTTGGTTATAAAATCGCTGCCCCTGAGAAGAAAATCAGCGGCGAACTTGACTTTCGCGGCGTCAAATGAAGGAGTATAATCAGTCATTGGAATATTGAACATGTTTGCGTCCATGCCGGAAATCGCAACGGAAATTTTGTCTTCCGCGACCGCTTTAAGCCTGTCAAAACTGCCGAAAAGATTTATCGTGCGGACCGTGTCGTCGCCTGATGCCTCAAACGAAGTTATTTGGCCTATGAGCCTCTGGTTCGAAGTTATGTTTTTTACGCTGCCTTTAAACGAAACCGGAGTTCCGGGCTTTCCTTCACCTCCGGACGTGCCGGAGAGCGATATGTTGGCTATCCAAAGGCTCGGGAGAGACCCTGTGCGCGGATATATTATGTCCCTGCCTTTAAGCCTTTCTCTAGGCTCGGGCTTCTTGGTTTCTTCAGGTGTCTTTTCAGGCAGATACTTTCTCACGAGAGCCATGTAATAAAGAACCTTGTCGACTTTTGAGACCCATGCCTGCCCGAACAGCATAACGGCTATGTTCTTTACGTCAAGCGTAGGTATCGCAAGTTTTGACGCGATATTGTTTACGTCGCTCTCTATAAGCGAACTCATATCCTTGAGAGCTGCCTTCTGCGCTGCGGCGTCTTTCGCAATGCTGTCCTGTATGGCTTTCAGGTCTTTATAGGTCTGCTCGAGATCCGCTCTCTTTGCGTTAAGCTGCGCAAGATTGTCCTTCAGAGCGGCGATGTCCGCCGGAGTTTTGACGCTGGTCTTTGAGACTTTGTCGGCAAGAGCCGATATGTCGTTTATCTTGGATTTTACGTCTATCGAATTTATTTTCTTGGTATAATCGTCGTATTTGCCCATGATGCCGACGTAGTATTCCTTGACCGCGGCAGCGGATTTAATGCCGGCCATGTCCATGGCGTTCTGCGGAGAGAAATTGCCGATCTGTTTTTGTATCTCGCCGAATTTCTGAACGCCGGGCAGCGCGTTAACCTCGCCGACGGCTTTGTTCTTTATTTCTTTCATCATCTTCTCGGTAAAGCTCTCTTCGCCGGGAGCAGTCTTCTTCACGGGCTTGGGAGGAAGCTTGCACGAAGTTTTCCTTGCAGTCCCCCACTTTAAGCCGTCAACGCTCATATTGTCGATTATCACTTTTTTGGAAAGCAGCGGTATAAACCTTACGCCGAAATTTATGTCGTCGATATCTAGCAGGTTTTTAAACTCGTTGTCCTTATCGCCGATTTTGATATTCCTTATGTCAACCGAAAGCCTTGTAAATCCGGTCTTGACGCTTGCTATCTCTACTTTTGCGCCGAAAACCGTCTCGCCGGCTGATATAAGAGCGCTTTTAAGGATAGCGTCGAAGAAAAATACGAAAAACAGCCAAACCACTGCTATTATCACCAGCGCCGGAACCACAAACGACCATCTGAATATTTTCATTTTATCCTCTTCTGACTGCACTTTGAAGTGTTGTTCCCTCGCCCCTTGCGGGAGAGGGTGGCACGAAGTGCCGGGTGAGGGGTATGCTTCATTTTTCAGCAGAGTATTGCTTGGATTCGTAAAAATCCTGCAGCATACCCCTCATCCTCTTGCTTCGCAAGTCCTTCTCCCGCAAGGGGAGAAGGTAAAATCATTTATTTCAATATTTTGTACGAAAGATTGCCGGCGGTGAGAAGCTTTATTATTTTCCATTTTGAAACTTTTTCGCGCCAGTGTTCTCTGTAGTACATAACCAGCTTTTTGAAAGCGAAAAACGCGGGAACAAATAGAATTGCGGCTATCGCGATATTTCCCATGACAACCGTATTATTGAATCTGGTAAAAGGAACTATAGCCATATTGAAAAGCGCGGTCCACAGCGGGACCAGAAGGCCTAAATTAAGTATGAAAAAACCTATTTTGTCGGAAAGAGGGTCTAGCGTAAGGCCTATCACGGCAAATACCGCGCTCGCCATAAAAGCCGTGCCGATGTTTACGCGCAAAATCATTATCAAAAAAAAGATTATGCACTTCATCAAAAGCCCCGGCACAAGCCCGAGAAAAATACCCATGCACGCACCTGCCGCAAGCTGATTCGGCGAAATGTCATTCTGCAAAACGTTCAAAATGTCTTTTAATGCTTTTACAAAAAACATCTTAAAGCCCCCTTTTTTAACGGCAGAGTGGAGAGTGAAGAGTGGAGAGTGAAGATACGGCAAAGATTTTTGTAGTTGTCGTCTCTTCACTCCTCACTCTTCACTCTTCAATCTTTCTTTGTAACTATGTCAACTATGTCTTCCGGTTTTTCCGCTATGTAGTCGGGTTTGAGCTCTTTTATACGGTCGATGTCGCCGCCGTAGCCGTAGAGAACGGCTATTGACGCGATGCCTGCTGCTTTGGCGGCTTTGAAATCATTGCTGCTGTCGCCTATCATGACGGTTTTTGCAGCTTGCGAACCCGTAACTTTTATGAGATCCAAAATCGGCTTTGGGTCGGGTTTTTTTCCCGCGGTGTCCCCGCCCCATATTTCTACAAAATATTTTTTAAGGCCCAGGCGCTTTATTATCTCGTGCGAAAAGATTTCGGTTTTATTGGAGAGAACGGCTTTTTTCTTATCTTTGAGCGCTTCAAGCATCGCTGCGATTCCGTCATACGCTGCCGTAGTGTCGGTAAGAACGCGCGAATAATGAAATTTGAATCTTTCCAAAGCGCGCTCGTGTATCTCTTCGCTGCGCTCGGGCACAGCCTTGTCCACCAAAGCCTTAATGCCGCTGCCGACGTATGAGCGCACTTTTTCTATGGTAAGAGGCTCAAAGCCGAACTCTTGCCTTACCATATTTATCGCGCTTGTCAGGTCTCTCTCCGAATCGACTATTGTGCCGTCAAGATCAAATATCAGGAAATCGTAATTCATAAAGACAGAGTGGAGAGTGAGGAGTGAGGAGTGAAGATACTGCCACAACAAATTTCATAACCGGTCTTGTCATACCGATGAAAATCGATATCCATGTTGCTGTTAATTAAAAGGTTTAATTTTAAAATGGATTCCGTGTCAAGCACGGAATGACAAACAAGAACAATACCGTTGCCGTATCTTCACTCTCCACTCTTCACTCCTCACTCTTTTGTATCTCCTTATTTCTTCTGCCATTTTATCATTTGGGGTATGTACTGGACTTCGCCGGCGTACTGGGGCAGCACTCTGACCGTGTAGCCGCACTGGCCGACTTTGTCGATGAGGATTTTGCCCTCGTATATGTAATTGCTGCCTTCTTTGGAGACAAGCCTCATTTCAGTAATTGACGGCTCGCTTATGATTTGATTTGAATTCAGGTAGCCGCTGTAAATCTGCACGCTCACGTCTTCCGGAGCCATGCCGTCGAGATATACCTTTGCCTGAACGGTCATATTGTTGTCTATTCTCACTTCGTCTTTCGCGTTGTCTTCCGAAGAGATTATCTCTACTGATTGCCAGCCGTTGCTGACGGTTTTAAACCATTCGGAGCGTTTTTTCACATTGGCAAAATTATCTCTTTTCAGTCTGTCGTGTTCCGCGGCCGAAGGTATGTAGAACTTCCTTGTGTACTCTTCGATCATTCTGTTGGTGTTAAACACGGGGCCCAGGGTCTGCATGGCTGCTTTCATCTTCTTTATCCAGCCGCGCGGAAGACCGTCAAGACCTCTTGTAAAA
>WQUP01000013.1 GCA_009782015.1 Endomicrobiia bacterium
TTGACTGCGCCGCGTGCGCTTTCATACTTCAGAATTTTTTTACCCAGGGTAACGCTGTCCGTTTCTACAAATTTGGCATGGACAAATTCAATATACGCCGGTTTATATTCTTTGTCAAAACCTTCAAGCGCTTTAAGCGTTTCAACCTCATCCAAAGAACCGTCTAACGCCACTTTAACTGCATACGAAGTTTCGGTATTGGCATCCTTTGCTTTCCATGTATTGCGCACCATTCTTCCTAAAATTTCCAAGTTATCCGCATCCGCTTTTTTATTTTCTTCAACGACTCCGCTTTTTGCGGCTTCCGCGTCGGCAGCCGTGGCTGGCTGTGCGGCGAGGAGTGCGGTAATTTGTTTTTTTGTGTCTTCCGGGCCTGTAACGTTAAAAGCGTACCCTTTGTCTCCGCCGTCAAGCATTTGGGATATTGTCTTGTCGTTGCCGCTTTCAATTTCGTCGCCGAAATATATTATTTGCGCGCCCTCGTTGTCTGCGCGCAGCTCGTTTAAAACGCGCTCTTTGCCCAATCCCCGCGGCACAATGTCCATTCCTATGCTTGCGCCAAGCACAACCTGCAGCTCCGGGAATTTATCTTCGATTTGTTTTTTCCACATAAGGCGCTCTCCGCGCTCGGCGTCCCATCTGCGGTAAGCGGCGCGTTCCTCAGCCGGCAGCCCGCGCATAACAACGGAAAATTTTAAAACTCCGGGTTCCATTTTGTACGGGTCGTCAGACAAACGCCCCGGGTAGCGCGTTGTGCGGTAGAACGACTGAAGCATATAAAAAAGCTCTATCGGCGGGTTAAAACGGTTGGAGTTGGCAAGTTTGCCGGAGGAATCATAAAACTCGTTTCCAAGCGATGCGTAAACTCCCGCAAGATTTCCCAAGATGTCCGGCGGAAGCTCGGCGGACAAAGTTTTCCAGTTCGCGCCGGAAACTATGTAGGTTTTATGCTTCTTTATAAAATCCAAAAACCAAGCCGCAAAATCTTCGGTCATGGCCTCTTTTCTCGCCGTAAGCGTGCCGTTTTTGTCAAAGATAAAAATCGTTTTGCCGTCAATAACCGGAATGGCTTTTGCAACAGAAGGCGCACTTTGCGCCGCACTTTGCGGCACACTTTGTGCGGCTTTTTGCACGGCTTTTTCATACGGCGCGGCGGCTGTTTCGACAGGCGCATTTTTTTTAGAATCGAATCTTTTTTTAATAATTTTCGCGATAAAATCAACCAGGCCGAAATCAAAACGCATGTTCACAGTCCCGGCTGTGCTCTTATCTTTTAAGTTGTATCTCTTTTTTATAAGTTTATCCGCTTCGGCAATCAGTTTGTTGGCTTGTTTGTTTAAATCCGGATCGGTTTTTCGCAAAGCAAACGCGTCCCCCCACAACTCATGGGAAAGGTAGGATAATTCGTCCCCAGCCTTTTTATCGACAATATTAAATCCGCGCGCCATTTCTTTGTCATACAAATCATGTAAAAGTTTGTAGTAATGCAAGGCAAGCGGGCGGGTAGGCCGCACGGCTATAATTTTGGAAAAAGTTTCTCCTTCAACCCAGTCGTCAAAAGAGTAAGAGTTGTTGAAAACGCTGAATTGCCGTTCTATTTCTTCAATAGGTTTATTTTCCCAGCCCGGCGTTAAGAAAAATTTGACCATATCTTTGACTATTTGAGGATCTTCGGAAATATTTATATTTTTCATGGAGCCGTATAAAATCAAATAATAGAGAACATTAGTCGTTGCTGAATATTCTTCAAACCCCACCGCGCCGTCAAAGCCGTTGCGGATCAAAGTCATGCGGTTATCGTCGTTTACGCCTGCGCTTGCCGCAACGACCATTATGTCCTCGCTTATCTCTTTTGCTTCCTTTAAAAGATCCAGCCCGCTGCCTTTCTCCATAACTATATACGTATAGACAATGATGTCTTTTTTGTTTGGAAGTTTTTTAATCGCATCTAAAGCCTCGGCGGCCGTATTAAAACGCAATATGGCTCCTGCCGATTTCGGATAAAGCCTTTCTACAAACCAATCCGCCTGCTCTTTGTTATCGTTGATCACAATAAAAGTTTTGGTTTTCATTGTCCGCCAAAATAACTTATAATCGACATCCTTAAGCATGGTTATAAAATAAAAGTCCAATTTTTGCGGCAGGGTTTTGACCGATAGCATGCGTTCCGCGGCGTAGGCCGGATTAATCCGCGCCATTAAATCATCCAATTCTTCTCTGGTTTTATCATAGAATTCGGGAGTAAGGTACGCGCTGCCTTCCCTCAGATAATCTTCCAGCTCGTTAAGCCTTTCGGCATATTGGGCGTTTGTAAAATTCGGATCCTGATTCGGATAAAACTTGGCGTAAAAGTCGCGCACGTCAACCGAGCGGGCCAAGCCGTCGCACATATCTTTAATCAGCTTTTCAATCTTCTCCGGCGCAATGTTTTCAAAATCTTTATCTTCAAGCCCAGCTTCTTTCATGAGCGTTTTAATATTGCTCTTTAACTCCCCGTCAGGCAGAAACATAAAAGATTCGTTCCCGTCAATCAGAGCTGCCTGAAGCTTTGCTTTTAAAGCTTTTTTTCTGTCGTCGCCCGCATCGTCCGGCAAAGCGGACATTTCGGAATAAATTTTATAGGCGTTGTTGTAATGGCCCATTGCGATTATAAACAAAGCGTTTGCAAGAATCGTCCTGACGCGGCTTCTTTCTTCTTTGTTAGAATAAAGCGCGCTCTCTTCTTTATCGGTAAGATTATCGGCCACATAC
>WQUP01000014.1 GCA_009782015.1 Endomicrobiia bacterium
AAAAAAATGATAAAAATTACCGACCTTTGCAAATCCTTCGGAAGCAGGGTGTTGTTCGACAATCTCAATCTCAGCGTAAACGCAAAAGAAAAAGTCGGGCTGGTGGGGAGAAACGGCCACGGCAAAACCACTCTTTTCAAAATACTTCTCGGAGAGATGGATTATGACTCCGGCACGATAAGCGTTCCCAAAAACTACAAGGTGGGCTACCTTCAGCAGCATATAAGTTTTACAAAATCCACTGCGGTGGAAGAGGCGTGCATTGCTCTTCCAAAAAGCGAAACCGAGGAAAAATGGAAAGCCGAGAAAGTGCTCTCGGGACTCGGTTTTTCTGCGGCGGACATGCTTAAAAATCCTCACGAGTTTTCCGGCGGCTACAAAATACGCATAAATCTCGCCAAGGTTTTGCTTTCCGACGCCGACATGCTTATGCTTGACGAGCCGAATAACTATCTTGACATCGTCGCTATCAGGTGGCTTGCAGGTTTCTTGCGCTCGTGGAAAGGCGAGCTGATGCTTATTACGCATGACAGAAATTTTATGGACAGCGTAATCACGCACTGCGCCGCAATACACAGGACAAAAGCCAGAAAAGTCGAAGGCAGCACGCAAAAGCTTTACGAGCAGATAGAAAAGGAAGAAGAAATATACGAAAAAACCCGCCTTAATATTGAGAAAAAAAGAAAGCAGACGGAAATATTCATAAGACGCTTTCGCGCTAAAGCAAGGCTTGCCGGAATGGTGCAGTCGCGCATAAAGTCGCTTGAAAAACAGGATAATATGGAAGAGCTTACGGAAATAGAGGATCTGGATTTTTCGTTTTCGAGCGTTCCGTTTAATGCGGCAAAGATGATGGGCGTGCACAATCTCGGCTTTGGCTATACGAAAGATTTGCCGCTTATGCAAAAGCTGAGCTTTGACGTGCTTAAAAAAGACAGAATCTGCGTGATAGGAAAAAACGGCAAAGGAAAATCAACGCTTTTAAAACTTCTTGCAGGCAGGCTTGAGCCGACTGAAGGAAGCATAAAACAGCATCAGGATTTAAAGACGTCGTATTTTGTGCAGTCCGATGCCGCCGATTTAAATCCGGGGAGAACGGTTTTTGAAGAGATTATAAACTCCGACGGCGAATGCCTGCCGCAAAAAGCCAGAAACATAGCGGGCGCGATGATGTTCGGCGGGGATGACGCTCTGAAAAAAATCGAAGTTTTAAGCGGCGGCGAAAAAAGCCGCGTTCTTCTGGGAAAAATGCTGGTCAAGCCATGCCATCTGCTTTTACTTGACGAACCGACAAACCATCTGGATATGGAATCCTGCGAAAGTCTGATAGATGCGGTAAACGAGTTTAACGGTTCGGTCATCATGGTTACGCACAATGAAGAGCTGCTGCACAATATAGCCGAGAGACTTATAGTTTTTGACCGCGGCAAAGCGTCGGTTTTTGAAGGCACATACAAAGATTTTCTTGAAAGCCGCGGCTGGGAAGACGAAAGCGGCGATATAAAGACAAAAAACGCCAAAAAGGAAAAAGTTTACACAAGGGAAGAGCTGAAAAAAATCAGGGCAAATCTCATTCAGGAAAAATCAAAAGTTTTAAAGCCGCTTGAAGACGGTATCGCTAAACTCGAAAAAGAGATTGTTCAAAAAGAAAAAGAGATGCAGATAAACACGGAAAAGATGATTGAGGCTTCAATATCGCAGGATATAGCTTTTATGGCAGAAGGACCGAAAACGGACAAGCTGCTAAAGAGCGAGCTTGAAAAACTTTATACCGATTTGGCTTTTATGACGCAGGAGTTTGAAGAAAAGTCTGAGATTTTCAAATTAAAAATGATGGAGATTGAAAAGTAGAAGCGTGGAGAACTTGGAAGTTTGGAAGCTTGGCAACGGCAAAGACCATACCCCGTCAAGAGACCTTGTCTCCTGACGGGGTATGGCCGTTAATTATTCACTATTAACTATTAACTAAAAATTAAATCTTATACCTACATTTCCGGACAAAGCTTCGTAAACCGAACCTTTGTCATAAGAGTCATTTCCATACAGATAAGAATTGCCCGTGAGGCGCATGTTAAGTCCTGCCGCAGCCT
Organism: Endomicrobiia bacterium; assembly: GCA_009782015.1. GTDB lineage: Bacteria > Elusimicrobiota > Endomicrobiia > Endomicrobiales > Endomicrobiaceae > Endomicrobium_B. The sequence goes on from WQUP01000014.1 coordinate 2,091, forward strand.
GAGCGCCGGCGCCGCTTACGTCGGACTTCATGTCTGCACCCGCAAAATTTATGTTTGTTTTTCCGAGCCATTCGTTATAAACGCCGAGCTCTATAAAAGGCTGGTATTTCGAAGACTGCATATACGTTGCCTGTAGGCGCAGGGCGGTCAGTATGCTTTGAGTGTCGGAATACTGTACGTTGTCATTCATGTTTGTGCCGTGCCATGACTTATCCGCGTATGCATAGCGGGCTTCGGCTTTCGGATCAAGCGAGAAGGAAGAAAGCCGGAACGATTTGCCGGCTTCAAGGCTGCCTGCCCAGAAAATTCTGTTTGCGTCATAAGCTATTACGTCTCCTGCCGCTGAAATATTTTGCATTGACATCGCAGCCCAGAAATAACGGGCAGTCGCGTTTGCAAACCAGCCGTTGTCGTTGCCCCACACGGCGTAAACGCCTGCATTCGGCGCTCTGCCGCTGCCTGTGCCGTCAAACATATTGGTTTGTTTGACTTTGATATTGTCAGTGTAAATGTATCCTGCCATTAATCCGAGATACAGCACATTGCTGTCATTGGAAACGGCTTTTGCGTCGATGCCCGCCTCGGCTCCGAAAATTGTCATATCAGCGTAAATCTTTTCATCGACGGTAAGTTTCCCGCCGTATGCGCGCGTCC
>WQUP01000015.1 GCA_009782015.1 Endomicrobiia bacterium
ACTTGCGATTCTTTCTTTTGCTTCGCTGAAACTGCGCTGAAGGCGGAAGTTTAGAAGTTTGGATGATTGGAAGCTTGGCAAAAGCAGTGGTTGTGCCTTTTCCTCTTGCGGGGCGAGAGTGGAACAACAACGGTTTTCTTCGGGTTCAAGGAAAATAAAATGTCAAAAAAAATAGGGGTTTTGGGGCTTGGGAAAAGCGGGGTTGCGGCGGCGAATCTTGCGGTGAAGCTCGGATATGACGTTTTCGCAAGCGACAGCGGCAAGCAGAGGGAGATACCGGAACTGAACAAAAAAGTCAGGACGGAGTTCGGCGGTCATACGAACGAAATATTGAACAGCGATGTGATTATAAAAAGTCCGGGCATACATTCGGAAATTCCTGTTTTAAGAAAAGCGGCGAAGAGAAAAATTGAAGTTATAAGCGAGCTGGCATTTTCGCTGAGAAATTCTAAATGCAAAAAGATAGTTGCGATCACGGGCACAAACGGCAAAACTACTACTACCGACCTCATCGGAAAAATAATAAAAGCTTCATATAAAGATTCGATAGTCACGGGAAACATCGGCTTTCCTTTGGCGGATAAAGCGCTGAAAACTTCAAAAAATACAGTCATTACAATGGAACTCTCAAGCTATCAGCTTGAAGACACGCCTGATTTTCGTCCGGATGTTTCCGTTTTATTGAACATCACGCCGGACCACCTCGAACACCATAAAACCATGGCCAGATACATTAAGGCCAAGGAGAATATTTTCGCCAACCAGCGTCCCGGGGATTACGCCGTAATCAACTTCGACGACACAATATGCCGGCGCATAGCCTCAAAGACAAAAGCGAAAAAGATTTTCTTCAGCAAAAAGCCGCTTAAAAACGGAGCGTATTATGACAGCGGAAAGATTTTCATGCATATCGGAAGTTCTAAGGTGTGCATAAAGCCGAAAATAAACATTCCCGGAATGCACAACATTGAAAATATCCTCGCCGCATCGGCGGCGTCTTTTTGCGCCGGTGTGAAGCCCGCTGTCATAGAGAGGGTTATATCTTCTTACAAAGGCGTGGAGCACCGCATAGAGTTTACAAGAAGCATAGACGGCGCGGATTATTACAATGATTCAAAATCCACAAATGTCGATTCCACAAGAGTGGCGCTGGAAGCGTTCAAAGGAAATATTCTGCTCATAATGGGCGGCCTTGACAAAGGAGCCCCGTACACTCCGCTCGCGAATCTCGTCAGAGAAAGAGTCAAAAAAATATTCTTGATAGGCAGCGCTTCGGATAAGATAAAAAGAGATCTTGCCGGCGCTGACTTTGTCGATTCCGGCGACATCGAAAAGGCCGTGAAGGACGCGCATCAGTCAGCAAACGAAGGCGATACAGTGCTTCTCTCTCCGGCGTGCGCCTCGTTCGACCAGTTTAAAAATTTTGAAGAAAGAGGAAAAGTTTTTAAAGAACTGGTAAATAAACTATAGCGGCGATGCAGAGATGCGGGGATGCGGAGAGGCAGAGCAACGGCCACTCTCACCCTGCATCCCTGCCTCACTGCATCTCTGCATCGCCGTTAAAAAAACATGTTCAACATAGACCTAAAAAAGTACGATTTCACTCTCATCTCCGTCGCGTCGATTGCAGTTATATTCGGCGCGATGATGGTTTTTTCTTCCAGCGTAATAATGGCCGACATAAGATGGTCTAGCCCCTACATGTTTTTTCTCAAACAGATGATATGGATGGCCATAGGCTTTGCGGCGATGACTGTAACCGCTTTTTTCATCGACTATAAGCTTTACCAAAAATACGCGAAAGTTATTTACATAATCGCCCTTATAGCCGTGATTGCGGTTTTGATTCTCGGCGTAAGGCGCGGCGGGGCAAAAAGATGGTTCCATGTAGCTTTTTTTACTTTTCAGCCTTCGGAAATAGCAAAACTTGCGATGGTTGTTATAATCGCCGATTTTATCTCGAGAAAAAAAGCGCTGATAGGCGAATGGGAAGGGCTTGTAGCGCCTTTGGTTTTTCTCTTCCTGATCGTTCTTCCTATAGCCGTCGAGCCAGACTTGGGAACGCCGATTTTGATTGCCGGCACGTGCTTTGCGATGCTTTTTTGCGCGGGATTGCGCATGCAGGCAATACTTGCCATGGCAGGCGGCGGGCTTATTCTGATAGCCGAGGAAATAATAAGAAAGCCGTACAGACTGGCGAGATTCCGCAACTATCTGGATTCGTTCGTAAACGTTGACGCGATATTCGTAAATCAGGATAAGGCATTTTATCAGATAAAACAGTCGCTCTACGCGCTCGGTTCCGGCGGTTTTTTCGGCAAGGGGCTAGGCAAAAGCGAGATGAAACTTATGTATCTGCCTGAGGCTCATACGGATTTCATATTTCCGATAATAGGCGAAGAGCTCGGCTTCATCGGCGCAGGGCTTGTGCTGGCATTTTTCATATACATATTTTTCAAAGGGATGAAGATAAGCCGAAACGCGCCTGATATCTTCGGAGAGTATCTGGCGATGGGCATAACTCTTCTGATAGTTTTTCAAGCGGTAATAAACTTATCCGTGGCAACCGGCGTTTTTCCGGCAAAAGGTCTTCCTCTTCCGTTCATATCTTTCGGCGGAACGTCTTTAGTAATCAATATGGCGGCGATGGGGATACTTATCAATATGTCACAGTACGCTGAGAAAGGCAGAGTGAAGAGTGGAAAGTGACAC
>WQUP01000016.1 GCA_009782015.1 Endomicrobiia bacterium
CAGACCCCAATAAAAGCTCTTGAGAAATCAAGGGTTTTTTTATTTTCTAAGGATGAGGCGGCTCAAGCGTTTTGCCGCTGTTTTGCGTCGTTTGACCGAGGCTTTTAAAACTTGCTATAATTTCAGCGATAAATCGGTTTGATGCACTTTTGAAAACACGGGTAGTTAGCTCAGCGGAAGAGCACTCGCCTCACACGCGAGCGGCCGCAGGTTCGAACCCTGCACTACCCACCAATAACGGAAATTAACAATTAATAATGAATAATTAATAATTGTTGTGTTTTCGCGCAGCGAAAACTTATAAAAGGTTTCGCCGTAAGCGAAACACCGGCATGGTTTATTTTTAATTCTTAATTTTTAATTGATTTTATACGGGGAATAAATGGAAAATTTAAAACAGGATTTGGAGCTTTTGTACGAATTGCAGGGGTATGATACCAAGATTGCCAAGCTAAAGGAGATGATAGAACGCTCTCCGGAAATCATAGCCGAAAAACAGAAAGAGTTTGACGGCGCTAAAGCCGTGGCGGATGAAGCCAAAAAGAAATTTTTGGAGCTCAACGTTCTCAAAAAAGAAAAGGAAGCTTTGCTCGATTCTAAAGAGAAAGCAATCGGCAAATATTCCATGGAGCTCAACAGCGTAAAGTCAAACGATGCCTATAAAGCCATGCTTCTTGAGATAGAGAAAGCTAAAGCCGACAAGAGCGTTACGGAAGACCAGATTCTTGAACTTATGGAAAAAATAGATGCGGAGTCGTCTGCCGTTAAATCTGCGGAGAACGATTTTAAAACTTTTGAGCAGAAAAGCAAATCGGAAATATCCGAGCTTGAAGCCTCAGCAAAAAAGTATGAAGAAGAAATAAAAGGAATAGAAGCGGAGCGCGAGCAGTATAAAACAAAAGTCAATCCTAAAATTTTAGAGCAGTACGAGAGGCTGCGCGAAGGCCGCGACGGACAGGGGATATGCATTGTTGACGGCGAAAGCTGCGGCGGTTGCGGAATGGTTTTAAGACCCCAGCTTATAAATGAAGCTCAGAAATGCCGCGAGCTTGTTTTTTGCGACAACTGCTCGAGAATACTCCTTAAGAAATAATGAATAATTAATAGTGAATAGTTAATAGTTAACGGCAACGGCTAAATCGCAGATAAATATTAACTATTCACTATTAATTATTAACTGTCGTTATGCAGACGGGCGGCAATCGCTCCGCTTTATGCAGTTGCGGAGAGGAAAGTCCGAACTTTACCGCGGCTTTGCCGCGGAGAACGGTAGCAGGTAATCCCTGTCGGCCGCGAGGCCAGAGGTGCGAACAGCGACGCTTTTGCCGGAAACGGCGGAGTATCCTTAAATCGTCATTGCGGGCTAGACCCGCAATCTATTTCAGGATAAACTTTTGCGGCAACGCAAAAGGTGAAACGGCTAAATCCTTACCGGAAAGCAAGGCTGATTTATGGCCGCTTGACCGTTAAAAGCGATTTTAACGGCAGAGAAATGATTGCGCCTGCGCACCGCTTGCGCGCAGCACAGAATTCGGTGTACAGCCCGTCTGTTTAACAACAGTGAATAGTTAACAGTTAATAGTGAATAATTGTTTGCGGTTTAGTCGTTGCCTTTAACTATTAACTATTCACTATTAATTATTAACTGGTTTTCAAATGTATCATATTCCAATAATGCCCTCCGAGTCGGCTCAATATCTGGTAAATAATCCTGGCGGCTTGTACGTCGATTGCACTTTCGGCGGGGGCGGGCATACCTCGTATCTTTTGGACAAATTTAAAGACATACGCATAGTTGCTTTTGACTGGGACGGCGACGCCTTTGAGAGATTTAAAGAAAGAGAGCGGGGGTTTTGCGGCAGAGTGACGTTCATAAGAGACAATTTCAAAAATATAGAGCAGGCTCTTAAAAATATAAACATAGATAAAGTTGACGGCATATTTGCCGATATAGGAGTTTCTTCAAAACAGTTTGACGACGCGGAAAGAGGGTTTTCTTTTAATTCGGGCGTTTTGGATATGCGCATGGATGACAGAAATCCTTTGACGGCAAAAGAAGTTATAAACTCTTACCCTGAAAGCGAGCTTGCGGATATATTTTACAAATACGGCGAAGAGCATTTTTCAAGGCAGATTGCCGCGGCAATTTCGGCTAGAAGAAAAAGAGGCGTAATCAATACTGCGCGCGAGCTTCAGGACGTAGTGCGCTCCGTCAAAAGGCCGGAAGGCAAGATAAATCCGGCGACAAAAGTGTTTCAGGCTTTAAGAATTTTCGTCAACGCGGAGCTCGATAATCTGGAACGGCTTCTTGCCTCGGCTCCGAAGCTTCTCAACACCGGAGGCCGAATCGTGATAATAACTTTTCATTCTCTTGAGGACAGGATTGTGAAAGTGAACTTTAAAGCAAATGAATCCGAAGGCGTATATAAAATACTCACAAAAAAGGTTGTTACGGCTTGCGACGATGAAATAAAAGCAAACCCGCGCAGCAGAAGCGCAAAACTGAGAGCGGCGGAGAAAGCAAATGTATAAAACTCTGGCTGTCGCAATATGCGTAATATTATGCGTCTTCGTTTATCTTTGGCAGCAGACTACCGCCGTGAGATTCGGGTACAAAGTCAGCGAACTGCAGGCAGAGTACGACAGGCTCAATGCCGAGAACGACGGGCTGAGGCTCAAGATCAATTCTATTCTAGCGCTTGA
>WQUP01000017.1 GCA_009782015.1 Endomicrobiia bacterium
GGCAGCTTATACCCGACGAAATCGTAGTAGAGATGGCTCAAAAACGCCTTCAAAAAGACGACGTTAAAAAAGGGTTTCTTTTGGACGGATTTCCGAGGACGCTGAAACAAGCCGAAGCTCTTGACGCGATGCTCAAAAAAGAAAATATAAAAATAGACGGCGTTTTATCGATACAGATAGACAATGAAGAAGCCGTAAGAAGAATTTCCGGCAGAAGAGTATGCACCTGCGGCGAAAGTTACCATTTGCATTTTTTGCCGCCTAAAAAAGAAAACACGTGCAATGCCTGCGGCAAAAGTTTAGTCCAGCGCGCCGATGATAAGGAAGACGTGGTAAGAAACAGGCTGACGGTTTACGAAAACCAGACAAAGCCGCTCATAGATTATTACAAAAAAGCCGGCATTCTTATCGGAATAGACGGACAGCAGAACGAAAAAGAAGTGTTTAAACAGATAGAAACGGCAATTAATAGTTAATAGTGAATAATTAATAATTAAGCGACAGCCGTAAGACAAATGCAAATTAATGTAGTAACTGAGTTTGTCATTCTGCGGGGACGAATGTCTCTCGCAGAATCTATAGAAACAGCGGACGAAGTCCGCACATAAATTATTAACTATTAATTATTAATTGTTAATTGTAGTTAAATCCGAAGGATTTAATGTTTTTTAAGAAAAGCAGCATAGAATTGAAGACGACCGCAGAGATAGAAAAGATGAGAGTTGCCGGAAGAGTTACCGGGGAAATTCTCGAGAAGTTGTCCGAGATAATAAAGCCCGGAATAAGCACGAAAGAAATAGATAAGTTTGCCGAAAAATATATAAGGTCATTGAAAATGATACCGGCTTTTTTGGGAGTTAAGGGAGCGAGTTACCCTTATCCCGCTTCAGCCTGCGTATCTATAAACGAAGAAGTCGTGCACGGGATTCCGAATGAATCCCGCGTGCTTAAATCGGGCGATATAGTTTCTGTGGATTTGGGAGTAATTTACGAAGGTTATTATGGCGACGCAGCAAAGACCTACGCAGTCGGAAGTATCTCCGACACCGCCGCAAAGCTTTTGAAAATTACGGAACTTTCTCTTCAGAAAGGTATCGAACAGGCTCTTCCCGGAAACAGGCTCGGAGACGTAGCTTTTGCGGTTCAAAAGACCGCCGAAGATGCCGGTTTTTCCGTGGTAAGAGATTTTGTCGGACACGGCATAGGCAGATCTTTACACGAAGAACCGCCTGTGCCCAATTTCGGAAAAGCGGGAACCGGAGTAAAGCTTGTTGCCGGAATGGTCATCGCGATAGAGCCGATGGTAAATGCCGGCGGCTATCAAGTGTTTATGACCGGCGACGATTGGACGGTCGTAACGAAAGACGGCAGTTTGAGCGCCCACTTTGAGCATACGGTTGCTATTACTGAAAATGGAAATGAAATTTTAACAACAGTACGAAGATAGAGTTTGGAGTTTAACGGCAGTGTTGAGAGCGGAGTTGTTGAGTTTCGGCGAAGCCGAAACCTATTAGCAGGTTTTCGCAAGGGAGTTTGTCCCAAGCGAAAACACATACACTCCACACTTCAAACTCCAAACTGTAGTTAGAAAGTAGTTAGAAAAAGGTAAAAAATGGCTAAAGAAGAAAAGATTGAAGTGGCCGGAAAAATTTTAGAATCTCTGCCGAACGCGATGTTCAAGGTTGAGATTGAAGGCGGACATGTCATTCTTGCCCATATCTGCGGCAAGATGAGAATGCACTACATTAAAATTTTGCCCGGCGATAAAGTAAAACTCGAACTCTCGCCTTATGATTTGACGAGAGGCAGAATAACGTATAGAGAGAAATAATAATAGAAGTTTAGAGGATTGGAAGTTTAGAGGTTTGGCAAAGACAAAGGCAGTTTCCAAACTTCCAAACTTCTAAGCTCTCCAAGCTTCCAACGGAGTAATAAATGAAAGTCAGAGCGTCGGTAAAACCAATTTGCCAGAAGTGCAGAGTAGTAAAACGCAAAGGCGTTGTCAGAGTTACATGTTCGGATCCCAGACACAAACAGAGACAAGGATAAACAACAGAGTGAAAAGTGGAGAGTGAGGAGTGAAGATACGACAACAGCAAACGACGGTCCTTGTTGTATCTTCACTCTTCACTCCTCACTCTTCAATCTGAAATAAAATTAGTGGCGCGTTGCAAAAGATGTACAAAAGTTTAATCGCAGGTGTGTAAGTAAAAATTGGAGGGAAAGAAATGGCCCGCGTAGCTGGAGTTGACTTGCCAAAAAACAAAAGACTTGATATAGCGCTCAGATATATTTACGGTATCGGAGCCGCAATATCGAATGAAATCATTGCCGAACTCGAATTGGATCCCGCAAAAAGAGTTAAGGATTTGACCGAATCGGAAGTAAACAAGATCAATAACCTTATAACGAAAAATCTGAAAGTTGAAGGCGATCTTAGAAGAGAAATACAGAGCAATATAAAAAGGCTCATAGAGATCGGAAGTTACAGAGGGATGCGCCACAGAAGAAATCTCCCGGTCAGAGGGCAGAGGACGAAAACTAACGCGCGTACAAGACGCGGCAAGAGAAAAACCGTCGGAGCGGGTAAAGCGGCAGCCCCGGCTGCAGGCGGCGCGGCGGCAAAGAAAGGATAAAAACTACAGAGTGAAAAGTGGAGAGTGAGGAGTGAAGATACGACAACGGCAAACAACGGTTTTTGTTGAATCTTCACTCTTCACTACTCACTCTTCAATCTGAAATAAAAATAGAGGCGCGTTGCAAAAGACATACAAAAGGTTAATCGCAGGCGTGTAAGTAAAAATCGGAGGGAAAGAAATGGCGGAAGAAAAAAAGAGTACCGTCGGAGCGAAGAAGAAAATAAAATATACCGGCGGAGTGGCGAGAGCGTACATACTGTCTTCATTCAACAATACGATTGTCAATATAACCGACGAAAGAGGAAATACTCTGGTTTGGGCGTCAGCGGGCGGTTCCGGATTTAAAGGAACAAAAAAAGGAACTCCTTTTGCCGCGCAGATGACGGCCGCGGCGGTAGGAAAAAAAGCTATGGACGCCGGAGTAAAACAGGTCGCGGTTTTTGTAAACGGCCCGGGATCAGGCAGAGAAACGGCGATAAGAGGCTTGCAGAGTTCGGGTCTTGGAATAACGGCGATAAAGGATATTACGCCGGTTCCTCACGACGGCTGCCGTCCTCCGAAACCGAGAAGAGTATAATAAAGGCAGAGTGAAGAGGGTAAAGTGAAGAGTGAAGATACGGCAAAAACAACATCTTGCAGTATCTCCACTCTCCACTCTCCACTCCCCACTCTCTTAAAAGAGGAGTTTAATAGATGTCACGTTATTTAGAATCAGCATGCAAGTTGTGCCGCAGAGAAAAAGAAAAGCTTTTCCTTAAAGGAGAGAGGTGCACTTCCAACTGCACTCTCGACAGAAAGAGAGGCAAAAACGGTCCGGGACAGCACGGCGCCGGTAAAGGAAAGATGTCGGATTACGCAAAACATCTTCGCGAAAAGCAGAAGGCGAGAAGAGTTTACGGGCTTACGGAAGAGCAGTTCCGCCACTATTACGAAACCGCCGAAAGAATGAAAGGCTCTACGGGCGACAATCTTCTTAAGCTTCTTGAACTGAGAATAGACAATGTCGTGTTCCGCATGGGGCTTGCCTCTTCGAAAAAGATGGCAAGACAGATAGTAAACCACGGAAATATCGTCGTAAACGATAAGAAAATAGACGTTCCGCGCTATCAGGTAAAGGTCGGAGACACCATTACCGTTCCGGAAAAATACAAATCAAACAGCGTTTTGAAAAAACTGCTTGAAAAAACTTCGACAAATATTCCGGCGTGGCTTAGCCTAGACAAAAATCAGGTCGTCGGAAAGGTTGTCGGCGAGCCGCTTCCGGGCGAAAGTTCTCATCCGATAGACAGCCAGCTTATAGTCGAGTACTACTCAAAATAAACTAACAGCTCAGCCTGTTAAGCGAGGTTATATAGCATGAAAATGCCAGATTTGGAAAAATTACGCAAGCTTACTTTAGACGAGAAAACCGCTACGGAGTCCTACGGGCGTTTTACGGCCGAGCCTTTTGAGCGCGGGTACGGGCACACGATAGGAAATTCGCTTCGCAGGATTCTTCTTTCAAGCCTTACGGGCGCCGCGATAACGTCGGTCAAAATTACGGGCGCTCTTCACGAATTCGCAGTGCTCAAAGGCGTAAAAGAAGACGTTGCGCAGATAATTTTGAACCTTAAAAAGATAAGAGTAAAACTTAACTCCGACGGCCCCGAGAAACTTTATCTCAAAGTTAAAAAAGCCGGCAAAGTTACCGCTAAAGACATCGAGAAAAACTCGAATGTCTCCATACTTAACGCCGAGCAGGAAATAGCCAACATAGACAACGGAACCACGCTTGAAATGGAGCTTGAAGTTTCGTCCGGAAAAGGCTACGTTCTCGCCGACGAAATGAAATCGAGCAAATATGCCGTAGGCGCCATAGTGCTGGATTCTTTGTTTTCTCCGGTAACAAAGGTGAACTACGAAGTCGAAAATACCCGCGTTGAGCAGACTTTGAATTACGACAGGCTCGTCATGGAGATATGGACCGACGGTTCCGTATCGCCTAAAGACGCGCTTACCGAATCGGCAAAAATACTCAGAAACAGCCTTAATATTTTTACGGGAGCCGTTCCTGTAGAAGAAGAAGTCGAAGAAACCGGCGGGAAAGAAGATGAAAAGCTCGTTGAGCTGCTTGATCAGTCGCTTGGCATAATGGATCTCTCCACGAGATCTTCAAACAGCCTTAAAAACGCCGGCATAGAGACGCTCAGAGAACTTGTTTCCGTGACCGAAGAAGATATGATGGCTTTCGATAATTTCGGCAAACGCTCGCTTGAAGAAATAAAAGAGAAGCTTGCCGAACTCGGATTGTCGCTCGGCATGGAAACGAAGAAGGGAGCAAAGAAATGATAAAAACTTACAACGGGAGCAAACTCGGAGTTACGAGTTCCCATAAAAAAGCGATGCTGAGAAATCTCGCGTCGGAACTTTTTCTTCACGAGAAGATAACGACGACTCTACCTAAAGCGAAAGAGCTTGTCAGTTATTCGCAAAAGCTTGTGACCAAAGCCAAAAAAGGCGGATTGCCGTCAATAAGAGCGGTCAACGGCGAGATAAACAACAAAGAAGCGGTCAAGAAATTGTTTGAAGTTCTTGTTCCGAGATATAAAGCAAGAAAAGGCGGATACACGCAGATACTCAAAACCGCCCCCAGACGCGGCGACAGCGCGGAAATGGCGATTGTGAGACTGGTAATATAAACGGCAGAGTGAAGAGTGAAAAGTGAAGAGTGAAGATACGGCAAAGGACGTCATTGCGAGAAGGGACGAAGTCCCGACAAAGCAATCCGGAATAGTTGCAGTATCTCCACTCCCCACTCTTCAATCTCCACTCTTTCCTTGGAGTAAAAAGTGTTCAACTATCTTTTCAGCATGTTTTCAAACGATATGGGCATAGATCTCGGCACTGCCACGGTGCTTGTGTATATAAAAGGGCAGGATATCGTTTTGAGAGAACCTTCAGTCGTTGCTATGGAGAGGGATACCAAGCAGGTTTTGGCCATAGGGATAGAAGCCAAAAGAATGCTCGGAAAAACTCCGGCTAACATAGTCGCCGTCAGACCGCTCAGAAACGGAGTGATAGCAGACTTTGAAGCGACCGAAAGGATGATAAGATATTTCATAAAAAAGGTGCACAACAGAAGGACTTTGCTGCATCCGAGAGTCGTTATAGGCGTTCCTTCAGGCATCACCGAGGTTGAAAGACGCGCCGTGAGAGAATCTGCCGAGCAGGCCGGCGCAAGAGAAGTTTTTCTTATCGACGAGCCCATGGCTGCGGCAATCGGCGCGGGCATTCCCATTCAAGAGCCGGAAGGAAGCATGATAGTCGATATCGGCGGAGGCACTACTGAAGTGGCCGTAATTTCTCTTGGCGGCATGGTAGTCGCTAAATCTCTCGGCATTGCCGGAGACGAGATGGACGAAGCCGTGGCGCAGTTTTTCAGAAGAAAATATAATCTCATCATCGGCGACAACACCGCCGAAGAAGTCAAGATAAAAATAGGTTCGGTTTTTCCGCTTGAAAAAGAGATGACCATGGACGTGAAAGGAAGAGATCAGGTGAGCGGTCTTCCTAAAACCGTTAAAATAACTTCGGAAGAAGTCAGAATGGCGCTGTCGGATCCCATAAAATCCATAATCGAAGTCATAAAAAATACTCTTGAAGAAACTCCGGCGGAAATTGCCGCAGATCTTGTTGACCGCGGCATAATCCTCAGCGGCGGAGGCTCTCTCATAAGAGGCCTGCCGGAACTTTTGTCGCAGGAGACCGAGCTTCCGGTAAATCTCGCCGACGATCCTTTAACCTGCGTTGCAAGGGGCACGGGAATATTCATGGAAGAGCTGGACAATCTGAAGGATTCCAAAAAAGATAATTTTTAAACCGTTAACCGTGACGCGCTCATGCCGTTTTGCGCCAGCCGCACACCAAATACGTTTGTTCGGATGCAAAAATGCGCGAAAACCAGAAAATAAAGTATTCAAACATAGTTTTTGTCATACTGCTTATAACAGGCTTATCTCTTATAATCGCAAGGTCAACCCCGCAGGTGCGTCTCGTCAAAAATTTCATATACTTCGCAGCATACCCTAACGCCTATGCAGCAGACCGGATATTTCAGTCGGCAGGAACGTTTGCCGACAATCTTAAAGCAATGGTCTATCTGCGCCAGGAAAATCTTTTTTACAAACAAAAAAATCAGGAGCTTGCCGACAAACTGCGCAATTATGACGCCATGGCTTCGCGCTATGAAACGCTTGCCGCGCTTTTAAATGTTCCGAAAATCAAACGGACAAAGTCCGTTTTCGCCAGAGTTTCCGTCAGGGAGCCTCACGACTGGTACCAGTGGTTCATAATAGACAAAGGCTCTGACGACGGCCTGTGCAACGATTTGCCGGTTACCATGCTGAGAGATAACGGAGAGCTGTGCGCGGTAGGCAGGATAGTCGAAACTCATAAAAATTCCGCAAAAGTCGCGCTTATTACAAATTCGCTTTCGGCGGTGCCGGTTGAGATAAAAGGAAAAAACATAAACTGTCTTGCCGAAGGTTTTAATTCCAATGTTCTCAAGATAACGTACATACCGGCCGGCGCGGACGTAAAAGTCGGAGACGAAGTGATAGCCAGCCCCTTGAGTTCGGTTTTCGGCGAGGGAATGCCGGTGGGAATAATATCGGCGGTATCTGCCGGAGAGGAGTCGGACTTTAAAACGGCAGTTTCCGACATCCTCTTCGAGTCCGGAGCTCTTTACGAAGCGGTAGTGCTTGTGCCCGACGAGACGAAATAAACGGCAATTGGGTTTCTCTAAAAACTCTGTTGTCATTCCGGAAATCCGTTGTCCGGAATCTGCCTTAAAAAATTATCAACGACAAAAAAAACTGCAGATCCCGGACAGAAACTTTCCGGGATGACAAGACCGCGGGTCAATTACAAATCGGCGCCAGAGGCTGGATGAACGGCAATTACGAATTACAAATTATGAATGGAGTCTGCCACCGAATGCTTGAATCGGGGGAATCTACGGCAGAGGCAGGAAAATGAGAAAGATAATTTACTACGTTCTTTTTTACGTATTGTTCTGTCTGCTTCAGTTTTTCTTCGGAAAATATCTGAATATAGACGGAATATTCCCGAACTTCATTCTTATAGCCGTAGTTTATCTGGCTCT
>WQUP01000018.1 GCA_009782015.1 Endomicrobiia bacterium
TGCCAGTAAATTCCGGACCAGCCTGCGCCCTGAGCCATCTTCGCGCTGTAAGTAATCTTGATGCATGTGTTTCCGCTTCTGGGCATTTCCGTGCTTGCAAGATTAAGCTTTAAATCGCCGTAATCTCCCATCCAGCCTGAAGGAGCAAAATGATTTTCCTTCGAGTTGTTTTCGACATAAACCGCAAAAGGTTTAAATGCCGGCGCTGCCGGCGCCGCAAAAGATAACGCTGCCGCCGTTGTCATGAACAATGCTGCCAAAACGAATGACGAAATTTTTTTCATGGCCTTTCTCCTTTGTTTTTTCGGCGCTTATGCCGCGCCGTTAGTTATAAGACTTTCCGCGCTGCGAAAATGTTACATTGATTCAATGTTACATTGATCCAATGTTACATTGATTCGCTGTTACATCTCTTCGTTCTTTTTAGCTTCGTACTCTTTCAGAAGCCGCGAGTACACGGCTTTTTGATTGTCGTCAAGTATCCCTTTTATGTTTTCCCTCATTATGTGAAGCTGCATCTGTATTTTCGGATTGACTGTGTGCATTATTTTGTCTATTGCGGCTCTGTTATCTGCAAGTATGTTGAAAAGAAGCGCCTTTTGCACGTCGCTTAAGCCAAGTTCTTTTGTGAGAGGCTCCAGCTTTTCAAACTTGTACTGAAAATCATATTCGGCCTTTTTATACAGAAACTGCCTGAGGGCAAAACCGCTGACAAAACCTATGGCAAATATGACAATGCAGGCGATGATTGCTTTTGTTTTTATTGAAATGGCCATTTTACCGTCCTGTTACGAGTTTTTCATTGCTCATGTTTACTGCGGCGCTTTGCAGCACGTAGCGGTTGAGCGCGGCTATGCTGCCGCCGGATGCAGTCGGCTGCGCAACGGCCGGCGTAAAATAGTCAAAAGCTATTATTATGCCGAATACAACCAAAGATACAAGAACGGCCGCTTTTGCCGCGCGGAAAAAAGTCTCAAAAAACGAGGCAAGGCCGGCTCCGGACTCTATCTTTGCCATTACGGACGTTTCAAAGCCGGCCCTTGCCGGCATTTTTTTCAGCGACAGAAGCGACAAACGGAGATTTTTAAGTTCGGCCGTCTCTTTGGCGCATCCGGCGCAGGAAGCGCAGTGCTTTTCAAACAGTTCTTTTTCGGCCGGCGTAAGAAGCCCGTCGATGTAAGCGCTGACCTGGTTGCAGAAGTTTTTGCAGTTCATTTCCTTTCCTTTTTTTCTATGATTTGTTTCAATTTATTTCTTGCACGAAACAGCCATACTTTGACTTTGTCCTGCGATATTTTCATTATCCGCGAAATCTCTTCGTAAGACATATCTTCAATGTCGCGCAGCGTGAGTATGATCCTGTATTTGTCCGGCAGCTCCGTTATGCTTTTGCGCATCATGTTCTGGGTTTCCGAAGAGACCATAGCTTTTTCTATGTCCGCTTTCGCATCTGCCAGAATATCGGCAAGCGATATGTCCTCCGCATTGGAGATCTCAGCGTCAAGCGAGAGAACGTTCGTTCTCCTTTTTTTAAGAGCAGTGTAGCACTCATTTACCGTAATTCTGTAGAGCCATGTGGAAAAAGCCGCTTTTTCTTCAAAAGAGCCGATATTTGCGTAAGCTTTTACAAAGACGCTTTGCGCTATATCGTCGCTTTCCGCCGCGTTTGCGCAGAAAGAAAACGCAATGTTATATACTCTGTCTTTATATTTGGTTATCAAAGATTCAAACGCCTCAAGACGTCCGTCTTTTGAAAACCTGACCAGCTCCGAATCGCTGAGCATTCTAAACTCTCACTTGTTATTTAGACTGATTTTGCAGTTAAAAGTTACACTTTTAACGGCAGGTAATAGTTAAAAATTAATAATTAATAGTTTTGGTGTTTTCGCCATGCGAAAACCTGATTATTTAGATTTCGGCAAAGCCGAAATTCAATAACTATTCACTATTAATTTTTAACTATTAATTGTTTTTGCCGTTATTTCGTACATTGCTATCGAAGCCGCAATCGCCGCATTTAGAGATTCGGCTTTTCCGGGCATCTCTATTTTAAAAAGTGTATCGGCCATGCTTTGCGTTTGGCTTTCAAGGCCTTTTGCCTCATTGCCTATCAATATGGCGCTTTTTTGCGAAAATGCGCAATTTTTCAATGCTTTTTTGCCTTTCAAGGACGCTGCGTAAATTGAAATTTTGTTCTCTTTCATAGCAGCGAGCGTCTTTGCAATATCGGCTTCATCTATTACCGGAATATGAAAGAGAGAGCCCATGGTTGAACGTATGGTTTTAGCGGAGTATATGTCCGCGCTTCCTTTTGAGACAAACACTGCTTTCGCGCCAAAAGCGTCTGCGGAACGGATGATGGTTCCGACATTGCCGGGATCTTGAATGTTTTCCAAAACTATAAACAGTCCGGTTTTTTTAAGTATTTTTTCCGTATCGTAATGTTTTTTTTCAACCACTGCCGCTATCCCCTGTGGAGCCGGGGTTGAGGAAAGCTTGTCAAAAATCTTTTCAGATACTTCAAAAGTGTCCGTATTTTCAATGAGTTTTCCATTATAGGCCGAAGAGACAAAGAGCTGCTTTATATTCCACTCTTTTGATATTTCCAATACCTGTTTTTGCCCTTCGACAAGAAAAAGCCCGCTTTCGTCGCGGAACTTTTTGTTTTTTAGAGAAACCGCATTTTTAAAACTCTGGTTTTGCGAACTTTCTATAATCATGGGTACTTTTTACCAATTATTGCCGTAAAAAGCAACGGCGATGCGAGGATGCGAAGAGGCATGGATGCATGGCAACAGCAAAATCTACAGACGTATTGCGGGCCTGACCCGCAATCTTGTTGTTGTCGTTTTGTTTTTACTTAGCATCTTCGCATCCTCGCATCCCTGCATCGCCGTTGCAGTCCGTCGTTTAAAAATATATAATATCGCCCATAAATCATACAAAACCGGAGTTATATGGCCATACCTTTTGAGCTGATACTTTTCGGCGCCGCGCTGCTGGTTTTTTTCAGCGTTTTTGCAAGCAAGGGTTCGGAGCTCGGCGTTCCGGCCCTGCTTATTTTTATTCTTGTCGGCGTGCTTGCGGGCTCGGAAGGCATCGGCAAAATTCAGTTTGAGAATTACGCTTACGCAAACTATATAGGCATAGTCGCTCTTTCATACATACTTTTTTACGGGGGCCTCAGCACAGGCTGGAAAGATATAAAGCCGATACTTAAAACCGGAATTGTGCTTGCTACGCTTGGCGTTCTTATCACCGCCGTGATCATGGCGTTTTTTGCAAGCTTCATATTTCATATGGGATGGAAAGAGTCATTTTTGCTGGGCGCGATAGTTTCTTCAACGGACGCGGCGGCGGTGTTTTCGGTTTTGCGTTCAAAAAATATTACTCTCGGCGGCAAACTGCGCTCGCTTTTGGAGTTTGAATCGGCAAGCAACGATCCGATGGCCGTTTTTCTGACTATCAGCGCGCTTATGCTGATAACAATTCCCGGCGAAACGCCGTTTGACATGATTCCGGAGTTTGTGCTTGAAATGGGCGTGGGTCTTATTTTCGGGCTGGGATTAGGCTGGTTTTCCGTAAAAATAATAAATAAAATAAATCTCGATTACGACGGACTTTACCCCGTGCTTTTTACGGTTATCGTTCTTTTGATATACTCCGCGGCAAGCATTTTTAAAGGCAACGGATTTTTGGCGGTGTATGTGGCCGGCATAGTCATCGGCAACAAACGCTTTATACATAAAAACAGCCTGATACGTTTTAACGAGGGCATATCATGGCTGATGCAGATAACGATGTTTGTTGCTCTGGGTTTGCTGCTCAACCCGTCGGAACTTTTGCCATACATAAGCGCGGGTATTGTGGCGGCGCTGGTTTTGATGTTTGTGGCAAGGCCTGTGGGCGTGTACTTATGCACGGCGTTTACGAATATGAAGTTTAACGAAAAAGCCATGGTATCATGGGTAGGGCTTCGGGGAGCTGTGCCGATTATTTTGGCGACGTTTCCGTTCGTTTACAATATACCGGATTATAGAAAAATTTTTAACATAGTTTTTTTTATAGTGTTTATTTCGGCTCTGGTTCAAGGCATGTCGATCGGGAAAGTGGCTGATTTTTTAAAAGTGAGCCGTCCGCTCGGGGCAAAGAGGCGTTATCCCATAGAGTTTGAACAGATGGCCGGCATAAACGCCGATTTGTACGAGATAATGATTCATCCGCAGTCAAGCGCCGTGGGAAGAAAGATAGTCGATCTGCACCTTCCGCCAAAAAGCCTGGTAGCTCTTATTTCAAGGGGCGAGGGATTTTTGATACCGAACGGTTCTACCGTGATAAAAGACGGCGACATATTTTTGGCGCTGGGAGCAAATGAGGATCTTGCAAAAATTCAGGAAATCGTAAATCAAAAAAGTGAAAAAACGGAGGGAAAATGAAAAATTTTTTGACGGCGGCCATTATGGCTGCACTGTTTGCTTCAAACTCTTTTGCCGTAAGCCTCATACCAAGGATCGGCGTTGACATTCCGACTTCGGTCGATTACAGCAAAGGCAGAAATCTCAATGAAGATGCCAAATTGGGCTTTAACATCGGCGCGGAACTGCGCGGAGATTTGTCTAAACATTTCGGCTGGGGCGCCGGACTTGAATACAATTTCCCCAGAGGACTGAGAAACTGGAACGGCCTAAGCAATATAGACGACAGCGATTTTTCTTTCCTGCCTGTTTTCATTTCAGCGCTGTGGTATCCGCTCGGCGATTGGGACAAAGCCAGGCCCTACGTCAAAGTCAGCGGCGGATATAACTTATTTGCCACAAACCAGATGGGCAGCGGCATGTCAGGCAGCTGGTACTGGGGCGGCGGCATAGGCGTAGAATACAAAAATCTTGCCGCCGAGTTTTTCTCATCGCAGCTTTACGCGACGTACAACGATCCGGATAAAACGGACATGAGATACACAAAAATGGGCTTTACGCTGGGATATAAATTTAAAATATAAAGAGATGCCAAGATGCGATGAGGCGAGGATGCATGGCAACGGCAACGGCCTGTTCCTCTCACTTGTCAGGGAGAGGAACAGGCGAAGCCTGAAGGTGAGGGCGGCTGTTGCTTCGCATCCTCGCCTCTTGGCATCCTCGCATCTTTTTTAACAGGAGAAATAAAATAAAATGTCAAAATTCGATCTTGTAAAAACAAAAGAGTGGCGCAAACTTGCGGAGCACCGCGACAAAAATAAAGATCTGCACATGAGAGAACTTTTCAAAGACAGCAAAAGATTTGATGAGTTTTCTATCTATAATGCAGATTTAGGCATAACATTCGATTATTCAAAAAACATTGTAAATTCAGAGAGTTTTGCGCTTCTTACTGATTTCGCAAAAATGGTAAAAGTCAGGGAATACGCACAGCGTATGTTTTCCGGCGAAAAGATAAACTGGACCGAAAAGCGCGCGGTTTTGCACACCGCTTTGAGAAACAGGAGCAATAAGCCGGTTTATGTTGACGGCAAAGACGTAATGCCTGAAATAAACGCGGTGCTTGAGAAGATGAGAGTTTTCAGCTCTGATTTAAGAAGCGGAAAGTGGAAAGGAGCAACCGGCAAGAAAATAACTGACGTAGTTAATATAGGTATCGGCGGATCGGACTTAGGTCCGAAAATGGTCTGCGAAGCCCTGAAATACTACGCTGACGGCCATGCTGTCCACTTTGTTTCAAACATTGACGGAGCTGATATTTATGAAACGCTTAAAAAACTAAGTCCCGAAACCACTCTATTTATAGTAGCCTCAAAAACCTTCACCACGCTTGAAACAATAACAAACGCAATGTCCGCAAGAGAGTGGCTTGTGGCAAAACTCGGGCTCAAAGCTGTCGCCAATCATTTTGTCGCGCTGTCCACAAACACAAAAAAAGTCAAGGACTTTGGCATAGACGAAAAAAATATGTTTGAGTTTTGGGATTTTGTCGGCGGCAGGTACTCGCTGTGGTCAGCCATAGGGCTTCCGATAGCGTGTTATATCGGGTTTGAAAAATTTGTCGAACTTTTGGAAGGCGCGCATTATATAGACAACCACTTTTTAAATACGCCTTATGAAAAAAATATTCCGGTAATCATGGCGCTTCTGGGTTTTTGGTACAACAACTTTTTCGGAGCGGCAAGCCACGCCGTGTTGCCTTACAGCCAGTATCTCCACAGATTCACCGCCTATTTGCAGCAGGGCGACATGGAGAGCAACGGCAAGACAGTAAATATCGAAGGCGACAGAGTTGACTACGAAACCGGCCCGATAATCTGGGGAGAACCCGGCACAAACGGCCAGCACTCTTTTTACCAGCTCATACACCAGGGCACAAAGTTAATTCCGTGCGACTTTATAGGCTTTGTAAATCCTCCGGAAAGAGTAGGAGACCACCACGAAAAACTCATGGCCAACTTCTTTGCGCAGACTGAAGCTTTGGCTTTCGGCCTCGGCAAAGAAGCGGTGATAGAAAACCTAAAAAAAAGCGGCGCTTCGGAAGCGGACATAAAAATGCTCACGCCGCATAAGATTTTTGAAGGCAACAGGCCGACAAACAGCATACTTATAAACGAGCTTACGCCAAAGACTCTCGGCGCGCTGATAGCTTTATACGAGCACAAGATTTTCACCCAGGGCGTACTCTGGAGAGTAAACAGCTTTGACCAGTGGGGCGTTGAACTCGGAAAGGCTCTAGCCAACGTAATTTTGCCCGAACTCCAAGGCAAAGCCGACAACGAACACGACGTTTCGACGAAAAGACTGATTAAAACCTTTAAAGATGCCAGGATGCATGGATGCGAGGATGCGAAGTAACGGCGAAACTGCAGATAAGGGATAGAATAACAGCTGTTTCAACGCATTTTTGCTCTGCTGCTGTTGTCGTAGCCTATCTTCTTCGCATCCTCGCCTCTTCGCATCTTAAATGTTTCACAATTTTTTCACGCCCGCAGTATTGTAAAATGGGGCAATATAGGCTATAAATCTTGTACTTATGAAAAAACTCCTGTCTTCAATCATCTGTTTATCGCTTTTTTTGCCTTTGGCGGCAGGCAGCGCCGATGCAAAAAACATTTATAAGGCATGCCAAAATACCGGCATCGCGGGCTACTACGCTTTTATGTCCGATGCCGCTTTTAAAATGGTGAAAGTCGTTTTCCAGGATTCCTTTAAATCGGCAGCCGAAGCCTCAAAAGCCGCTAAAAAAGAGTCTCCTGCAAATAAACAACAGGAAAGAAGCGGGAATAGTAAAGCCGTTATTCCCAACATAGCCGCGCAAAAGACTATTAAATCAGCAAACGCTCAAGCGTTTTATTATGCGCCGGCCGTTCTGTACGAGAGGCTTATCTTTTACGGTTCGAGAGGTCCGTCCGGCATGTTGGAAAGTTTCTGGCTTATACTTCTTATGACGCTTATGATTTTAAGCGTGAGAAAAAAGGACAACTGCGCTATTTTTGCGTCCGACGTATTTTTTAAACACCCGGTCATGCTTTAGACCGGGTGTTTTCTTTTTTGCCATTGCCTTCGTCGTCATTGCGAGGAACGAAGTGACGAAGCAATCCAGAAAAAAAGTAAAAAAGAAAATTTTATTGTCTAGATTGCTTCGCCCTTTCAGTGCTCGCAATGACATCTAAAATGTAAATAAAACAAAAAATATTTTCCGGAGGGAAAAAATGTTTAAACTATTGAGGCCGGCGAAACTAAAAAAGATTGTCGCTTCATTGACTGCGGCATCGCTGCTGCTTACGGTGTTCGCATCGGGAGGCTTTGCCGCGCCCGCGCAGCCTGTGCTGCCGGCTGCAAATGCGCTTCCGGCATTAAACCCGAGCAGTATGTTAATACCTTTTAATCTGGGCCGCATAACTGATGCGCTCAATGCCGGAAACAAAAGGATTATCGTAAACATACAGGATCTGCACGCCCACGAAGAGACGCAGAGAAATATAAGCAGCATACTCTCGATGCTGGATGCCAAATACGGCATAAACAGAATATATCTGGAAGGCGCCGCAGGGCAGCTTGACACGTCGTGGCTTGCCGGCATAAAAGACGAAAACTTTAAAAATGCGGCGATAGACGCTTTGCTCAGAGACGGCAAACTTACCGGCGCGGAACTTTACTCAATTAAAACCGGCAAAACGAAAATTCTTTACGGCATGGAGAACAAAGAACTCTATCTCGGCAACTTCAAAAGGCTTGGCGAAATATATAAAAAACGCGGCGAGATAAAGGCCGCGATGCCTGTGATAAAGCTTCAGCTTGAAAATGCCGCGCAGCAATATTACGGAAAAGAAAATAAGAAATTCCTCAGAATGCAAGGCAAATACCAATCCGGCAAACTCAGTTCCGCCAAATACCTCAAACATCTGGTTTCAAAAGCTTCGGAAAGCGGCGTGAACCTTTTCAATTACCCCGCGATAACGGATTTTGCAAAAATAGCCAAAATACAGAGCTCGTTTAACGCCAACAAAATCAACTCGCAGCTGTCGGAACTGATGAACGGGCTTAAGTCCTCAATGCCGTACTCGCAGTACAAGACCATAGCAGATTTCTCCGGCAAAGACGAGCAGCGCGGAACATTTTATCTGGCGCTTTCCGACGCATACTACAAGTACGGAAATACGGGAAAATATGCCGAACTCGAGAAATTCTTCGACTTCATAAGGCTTAACCAGTCGATAAACCCTATAGATCTTGTCAACGAAGAAAAACAGCTCGCCAGAGAAACAATGTACCGCTTTGCCAAAACGAACGGAGAAAAAGAAATAATATTTCTCTCCGACATGTTCGCTTCCCTTTCCGACTATCTTGACAACAAAATATCCGCCAGAGATTACGAGTTTTTCGAGAAAAATCTTCCCGAGTTTAAAACCCTGTGGGAAAAATACGTTGATGTTTCGGGACTTCCCGAACTTACCGCGTATTACGATCTTTTTGACGAGTTCTACAAAGTAAACGTTGAAAGAAACAGATATTTTCTCGAACAGATAACCGGAAAACTCCCGGAAAAAGCGCAGCAAAAAGTAAGGCTTGTAAGCGGCGAAGATCAGAAATCGGCCGCTGCCCTGCTTGACGGCGCAAAAGGAATCGACGTCGTTATAACCGGCGGCTTTCACACCAACGACCTCGCAAAGCTTATGGGCGACAACGGCTACAGCTACGTGGTAATCACGCCTAACGTCACGCAGGATACCGCGCTTTCCGATAAAAACTACGAAAACAACATACTCGAACAGGCCGCTGTCGCGAACAATACTTTCAAAGATATGGTTTTGAGCTCAATATTTAATTTTTCCGCAAAATCCGGCGATCCGGCTCCTTCTATAGTTTCGCGCGAACTGTCTTTTCAGCTTTTGGAAGCTGCCGAAAAGACAATAGGTCTTGACGCGTTTAAAAGAGTTTTTACGGATATGGTCTTGGCTGATGCCCAAGAGTTCAAGCAGCTCAATGTTGAAAACATAGTTTTGGACAGCATCGCCAAAGAAGGCGCTTCTTACAAAATAAAATTTTCATACGTAAGAGACGGACAAAAATACGACGTTGAGAAAACCATAAGGCAAGAAGCCGAAAATAAGAACTATGACGTAAAAGAGCAGAAAAAATTTAACATTGCCGGCGCCGCTGTAGTTTCGGCGGCAGCCATTTTACTTTCATTTTTTTCTCTTCCCGCAGGCATTGCGCTCGGGATTGCCGGGCTTTTGTTTCACGCGGCCGGCTATGAAAATGCGCATCTCGTGGACAAAGCCGTTGTCGATTTTAAAAATTACGCTTCACACAAATTGAATGTTTCGCCGGATAAGGTAATTACAAAAACCGATGCCTTAAGAGACATGGAGCTTTTCGGAGGATTAACTCAAGAAGAATACCTGAAAAGATTTGAAGAAAAAATACAGTCAAAAGATGCTTTTCTTCCTGCTCTAAAAAAAGGCATAACGCTCAAAAGCATGTTTGACGAAACCGCTCCGTACGAAGTAAAAAGAGCTGCGGCAACGACGTTTGCTACGGTGAGCAAATCGGTTCCAAACGTGATATACGTAAATCCCATAGCTCTTTATTTTCTCGATGGAGAGGCTCCTTATCTGTCGCGGATTATCATATCAAAGCACGAGCAGCTGCACGTTGCCGGTGGGAAGGGTATAATTGCTTCAATCGCGCGGTTCATTGATATGCGTACAAATGGCTATATGCATATTGCAGAGCGGTGGGATGACATACATGCTTCAGTGGCAAGCGCCTACGGCATTTCTGCGGTTAGTAGAGGCATATTAGCATTTTTCTCTGACACCAACAGCGAGCGCGCTGAACTTAACGAATATGCGGCCGCAATCGCGAGAGTTAAAGGACAAATTGACAGAAATAAGGACAAGAACATAGACATTTCGGCGCAAGTTGACGAATTTATAACAGCTGCTGAAAAATACTTAATTCGTATTAAAGCGTATCCGCAGTTTACGGTCGAATCTCTTGGAACTTATAACAGAAACAATGAAGTCTTAAACAATATTGCCGAATTAACGGGCTATATAAATGCCGTTGCCGTTTATAGACAAGGAATTTTAACAAATCCGGAAGAAACCGCAACGAGACTGAAAAAAATCGCGCAAGGGTGGCAATACGGGCTGGGCGGAAGTATTGGCCTTAAGCAAGACTATCCGGCTGTGTACGATAAATCCGTGAAAGCCGAAGAAATATTGTCTATCGGTTATATGAAAGCAAAACTTACCGAAGATATAAAAGATTTTCTGTTTAATCTGGAGATAAATACGCAGAAAGAAGCAAAATCTTACGAAGAGGTGATTGATAAAGCGGAAAAGTTTATGGATAACTCTGAATCTCTCTTCGGCCTTTTGGAAAATTCGACGCAGCCGGAAGACTTGGATACCATCAACGAGATGTGGAACGCTCTGCCATACGCGATGAAAATTATCAAGAGCTTCTCTTTAAAAGATTACCGCACGAGAGAACTGGCTGTGAGAATGCAATCGTTATGGGAAGCCTCAGCTTCATTCCTTGCAAATAACGGCCGGTCTCAAAAAGCAGATCAAGATACCGAGGCGATCATGGCTATAACTGATGCGTCATTAAGCATCGGCGGGCCGATAAAAAACATTTTTAAATTCTTTAGCTTTGGCAAACTTGCAAAAGATAAAAACGGGAAGCTTGACAAATCAGGCAGAACAATCGGCGAAAAATTTTATGATGAAAATATAGCGCCATGGCGTGAAATGTTTATGGTAGCGGCTGCCGCGGGAAGAGAGCAGGGGAAAGAATGGTTTTTGGGAAAACATACCGCTTACAACAGGGCAGTTTCTATTGTCAAAGCGCTTGACATTGTTTCAAAGCATGACAATCTGACTGCAAAAGAATATTGGGAATCTTTTACTGCGGATGATCACATTAAGTTTAATAAAGCAAAAGAACTTCTTGCAAAATACAGCGCGGAAGAGATAAAGAATGCGCCGGACTTAAAAAAAGAGTTTGAAAAAGGCTGGGAGACAATTACAGCCAACGCGAAGGAAAACGCAGTTTATAAGTTATACAGCGGACACATCCAATTTATAGCAAACCTTGCATTAGCTGTAGCAGGAGCGCTCGAGCATAGGAGATGGAATAAACAACAGTGGGCTGAAGGAAAACCGGAGAGCGCGTTGTCGTTGTTGGGAAACTTTACGTTTTCTGACGGCGCATTATACACTATGATATCCGGCATCGTTTTGTTCATAGTGGGAAGTGTACGGATCGATTCTCTTTACAATGAAAAAAAATCCGGACTGACTTATATGGATAAATATGATATTGGCGATAAGAAGGATTATCGAGAATATAGAGAGTATATGGATGAAAGAATAAAAAATGACCGCAATAAATATTTAATATATTTAAGCATTCCTATGATGATTTTTGGCGCGATTTTTGCCGGTTTCAGCGCCGGCGTTTGGTCTTTCATGGGCTGGGGTTTAATTTTAGTAAGCGCGTTCGCTTTTCTTTTTTATCATAACATGAAAGATGACTACTGGTTTGAAGATTTAGCGGTGAGCTACTTTATTACAGCCGTCATAACAATCATGCTGGGCATTGGTTTGGTAATCGGAACGCCTATTGTCGTGAATAAGAAGATGGAACAGAATAGAAAAATAGCCTTAGAAACGATAAAAAAATATACCGTTGAATCCGGTTCAAGCGCAGAAAGCTTTGATTATACGCTTTTGGAATTATTAAATGACATGGAAAAGCAGATTTTTTCTTCTACCAAATATAATTTTTCAGAAGAAGATCGCATAAAAATATATGAATTGCTAAAAAGCGGGACAAATTTAGATTATGCGCAAATTGCAGGTTATCTTGAGGAAAAAATTCCGGGACAAAAGTGGAAAATTTTGAAAAGTTTGCAAAATTGGGGAATAGAAACAGGAGTATCTCATACTTACAAGTATCAAACGGCAATGCGCGATAAAGAAGTTAAAAAACTTATATTGGAAAAACAAAATATTAAAGTATTCAGACAAATAGACTATGAACTTTTACAAGCCATAGATAAATTGGAAGACACACTCAATTCCGGTTTTAATGTTCGATATAGATTCTCGAACGAAGAGTGCGTGAGAATATACGAATTAGTAAAAAACGGAAGTTATGAAAATATTGCGGATTATCTTTTGGCAATAATGCCTCAGCTTCAATCTTCGGAAACCAGTTCGGAAACCAGAAAAAAGATACTAAATGATGCGTTTAATCTATTTAATATTTTTCACTCTGCCGGCAATTTGCCGTCTGATATGACGTTTAACGCAATAAGAACAGCGGTAACAAAATATTATATTGAAACCGGCTTAAGCACAGATATTATTGATTATGAAATTTTGCAAAAAATGAATAATTTAACAAACAGACTTTCTCTTTATTTAACAGCGGGGACTTCCATTAATCCGCATGAATTTTCAAATGAAGAGTATGTCAAAATATATAAATTGGCTGAAAATAAAGATTATGAGGCGATTATTTCTTATATTGCAAACAAGAAAGGAAAAGAGCTTTACGAAACAATAATAAATTCATTTGTTAAAGAAACATTTTATCTGGAAAAAATCCCGGCTCAGCTGACTTTGGATTCCACAAAGAAAGCGTATATAGACAAGTTAAGCCGTATATTAGGCAGCAGAAGCCGCGCGGAAAAGTTTGCAGCTTCAAAACTCGGGACAAAGATACTCATCGCGGCTTTCGCGCCTTTTTTTGAAAGAAAACATTTGATGAGAATTATGGACGCATTCATGTCTTCTGCGGAAGATAATGTTAAGGTATATGACATGGATGAAGCAAAAGAATTTTTAGGCGGCCACGCGGCATACGATGAAGCCGCGCATGTTCTTGCTCATCCCACAGGGGTGCTGCCGTCAGAACTTGCCGCCGCGCCTAATATTATTAGAGAGTATCAGAAAGGGCTCGATTATGTTATTCAGCCGTCTTTGCGCGCCTTCTATGCCGCGTGGAAATTAACCGGCTCGATGTTCGCCGCAAGGCTTGCCGCAAATATCGCAAATGTCATAACCCATTTCTTTTGGAATTTAACGCATCCCGGAAAGGCTTTGACCGTTGATACTAACAACGATATTGATTTTAGCAGCCCTGAAAATAAAAAGGCGCTGAGTAATCTCGTCAAAAAATTGTTGTTAGACGCAGGCTTAGGTAAGTATGAAGATTGGGTTATAAACGATTCTATAGAAGGAAATTCGGTTACAATAGCCGGACACAGCGTGTATGTGAGGGCTGACAAATATTGGCAATTAATTTCTTTCACCACAAAGCAAATAGCCGGCGGAAAAACCATCTGCTATATTAACAGAGACGGTTCTATAGAGAACAGTTTGTCAGAAGCGCTGCGGACAAAAGAAGATATAAAAAGAGAGGTCTCTCGTTTTGATTTTGACGGCGACGAAGAAAGAAATGACAAATTAACTGCCGAAATAGTTCAAATAATTACAGATTTAATAAACGAATCTAACAGAGTTTTACCCGTAGATGCGGAAAAAGAAAAGGCAGATTTACTTAAGGAAAAAGAAGAACTTGCCGGTATTGCCTCTAAAAGCGGCAGTTATGCAGAGTTTATTTCTAATATTGCGCATCATAAAGCCTTTGATAAACCAAGAACCAGACAGAGTCTTATAACAAAAGAAAATTATACTAAAAAAGATCATAAACCTTATTACGGCGCATACGATGTTGAGCCCAAAGGCGACATATGGGCGCAGGTAAATGACCAAGATCATATCGTAAAAAGAAATTATATAGCGCCGTTAAAATTTCATATAAGCGCAAATGTCAATAACTCTCAAAAAATATATGATTTGGTGAAGCCGGTATTGGACAAATACAATGTTGCCTATAAAGTTCCGATAAAGCTGAAATATCTGGAAGAATTAAATAACGGATGGGAATACGGAAAAACACAAATTGGCAAATTTATGACGATATATTTGCCCGGCGGCGCGGATGAACGTGTTTTATTGGATTTAGCCATAGAACTTGACGCAATACTTATCCAATATAATTTCAAATCGCCTGAAATTGCTAACAACATGGTCATTGGAAGCAGCGGTATTTTGTACGTTAGAGACGAAAGACGAGACGTAGAAGACGGCAGATATGGTCCAGCGGAATTAGATTTTCGCGACGCTTTTGATAAAAGAAAAAAGGAATTGCTGGCTATATGGGACAAAAATGGAGCCGGAACAACTAAGAACGCTGACAATAATGCCGGCTTAACTGCAGACAGCACAAAGCGGGCTTTTGAAAAATGGATTGATAGAATGGTTAAGAGAGCCGGTAATTCATCCGTTAACGAAGCCGTTGAAGAAGCAATACAAGAGTTTGATAAAAAATTCGGCGTTGAAAGCGAAAGCATAGACCCTAATATAAAAAGCCTGTTAAAAAGTATTATATTAAAAAGAATAGATGATAACTGGCGATTGATGAGAAACGGCGAATTGCCATGGCCCAGTGAGCTTATGTATGACTCAGTATTAAAAGAATTCTACGCTCCCGTATATGAAGCAAGAGCAATAGCAAAAATAGCGCTGGCTGCTGATGCCGATGAGTATTGGATTCAGACTCTGATTTTATGGTATCCGGATGTTGACGACAACTTAGAACCTGAAGCTGTAGAAACAGCAAGAATAATGTTGTCCCGGGATAAAGCAGTTACTAAAGAAAAATTTGAACATGTCAGAGACATAGTAA
Organism: Endomicrobiia bacterium; assembly: GCA_009782015.1. Taxonomy (GTDB): domain Bacteria; phylum Elusimicrobiota; class Endomicrobiia; order Endomicrobiales; family Endomicrobiaceae; genus Endomicrobium_B. Next base: position 15,252 of record WQUP01000018.1, read on the forward strand.
AAATAATGTCGTCTTTGGGAATAAAAATCGATGAAAACAGCATCAGATCTGTCATAGCCGCCATAGAGTCAAAACAGACAGAGTTTAATGCCGAAACGGCGTCAGGCCAAAAAGCCGTAATAAAAATTGACGACAAAGGAGCGGTAAAAGAAGTCATCATTGACGGCAAACCGGCAGATTTAGAAGAGCTGCGCAGAAATGCTTTAGTTTCCGAGAATCAAGCGAATGAAAACCGCCAAATAACCGTTGCGAAATTAGATGACAACAGTCAAATATCGGGTGAGCCTTTACCGCATAATGCGGGAAGAGGCGGAATGACTGGTGCCGCTATAAAGATGTTAAGCGAGCCCGGAAAATATAAAGTAACCGGAGTAATGGTTGATGAGTTGGGGAACGGATATGGCGAGGTAAGATATTTTAACGAGACCGTATCATGCGTTGAGTTGGGCGATTTTCTTAAAGAGCTCAAAGAAGCAGGATATGAAGATTTGCCTGTGGTAGAACTTATAATGGAAGTAAGCAAAGATGCGAAAGGAAATATTAAACGGGAAATAACAAAAATAGCGCAAAGAGATGTGGAGAAAGCCGGTTCTGTCTATATTTGGAAAAAAAGCAAAGATGAGACAGCGGCGAAAAAAATAAAAGGAAAGAATGATTCCAAAATTGCCGAATCTTTAACGTTGAATTTCTCTGACGAAACGAGGAAACTCCTTTTGTCCTTGGGGTACGGTATTAAAGAAATTGAAAAACTCACTCCTAAACAAATACAGAGAGTGGAACAATTGTCAAAATTATTGTCAGATTTAGGAATACGTGTCAATAAAAAAGCTGTTGAATTTGCCATGAATTATCATAATATAGAGATTGAAGAGCTTGCGCAATACAAAAATGCCGCCGAATTTAAAGAACTGTTTTCAGGCGACTACGATATTTCGGCTCTTACTTCCGGCAGGATGAGAAGATTAAGCATGATGTGGAGTGCAGGTCTTTGGCAGAATACTAATGAAAATAAAGAGGTTAATATACAAATTAATGAAGCCTATATTGAAATTGCCGATAATACGCCAAAATTGTTGCCGAAAGACTTCGATGAACTTATAGAAAAGTTTAAAAAATACAAGAGCGAAAATAGCGAAAATAAAAGTCAGTTTGAAGAGCTGCTTACGGTTTATAGCAAATACGTTGCGGAATTCACTCCCGACAAGATAGAAAAAATAAAAATATTTTCGTCTTTTGCAGGAGGAAAATTAACCGAACAAATCGTTCGTTCTGCCTTGTATTCCCCGCTCAATTCGACAGATTTTGAAAATTTTATACAAGAACAAACTAAAAACGAGCCGTGGTTTAAAGAATTGTTTTCCGGAAAATATTACGTTGACAGGCTGATTATTAAAGACATAAACGCAGCATCCGCTGAATTTGAGAAATATAAAGAAAGCGGCAAGCACGAAATAAGGCCTGTTCTTGCCCAGATTGAAGGAAGAGCTGCTCCAACGGCGATATCCCTTGGAATATACAACACAGAAACAAAAGAATTTGTTTGGCAGGCAAAAAATCCCAAACGGACTGCCGGAACTCCGAATGGCGTTTTATATACGTCCGATTCGACAATGAAGCATTACAAAACATCCGAAGCAGGCAGAAGGGCTGTGGAAAAAGCGCGTAAAACGGAAGAAGGTAAAAAAATAGTTGACGAAGGGCTTAAAAATAATCTTTCAAAAGAAGAAATAGACGATAGAATCATCATAGAAATTCTTGCTCCAAAATATGAAGCCAGGACAATTGCAAAAATAGCTGAGTTGGTATCCATCGGAATGATTACGGCGGAACAAATTTTGTCCGGTGATTTTTTGCCTGGTTCTCTTGTCGGAA
>WQUP01000019.1 GCA_009782015.1 Endomicrobiia bacterium
CACGATTCCTCTTTCCATTCTTTGTCCGAGAAACGTAACCGTGCCGTCGCCCCACGCAAGCGGGTCGCCGGGATAGTACGCTGTCGCGACCATTCTTATTCTTTTAGCCTTTGAAAGATCATAAGTTTTTTCTTCTTTGCCGTTTGCTCCGAGCAGAACAAGCCTATAAAACTCCGTCGCGCATCGTGTCGCTGACGGTTTTTACGCTGGTTTTTTCAACGCCTTTTTGCAGTTCGGTTTTGCGCAGATTTGAATTGTATATTCTGCTCCATGTAATTCTAAACGGCACGTTTTCGGTTATCGTTCTTTCTTCGCGCGTTACCCGCGTTATGCGCGCCGTTTTGGCCGCTCTTAAAGGTTTGTTTAAATCCGCGGAAATTATGTCGCAATCCGAAAGCTTTATCCCGTATTTTTCAATAACGGTTTTAAGCGGAATATTTTTGTAAGGTGTAACGGCGAAAGTTTCTCCGTCGGCAAAAATGTAAGCGTGCATTCTTGTGAGATTTACAAAGGAAAGCACGACGGAAAGTATGTAGATGCCCAAAACGATTGCGGCAAACTGGATAATTTTTTTAGGTTCTATTTTTTTGTTCATTTTAATCAGTTAATAATTAACAATGAATAGTGAATAGTTAACGGCAAAGACCGCCCTCACACTACACTCTCGCGGACACGGGAGAGGAAAAAACTATTAACTATTAATTATTCACTATTAACTGCCATTACTCGAGGTACGCCCTTGCCCTAAACGCGACTCCGGCGTCTTTTGCTATTTTTTCTACCTTTGACACGTCAAGCCCTTCAAGTTCCACTGCGGTAATCGTCACGGAAGGTATATATTTTTTTGCTTCTTTCGCGAATTTTATTATTTCGTCAAACGATTCTTCTTTAAACATCGGGCGGTTTATTTTGTTATGTTCTTGCGGCGTAGTTCCGTTTAAACTTACTGATATCGCATCCACTAAACCCTTGAGCTCCGGCAGAATATTTTTTCCGTGGTATCTGTTTGCAAGACCGGCCGTGTTTATTCTCACTTTTCCGCCGTTTTCTTTTATCCACTTTGAAATATCTTTTACCGTTTCGACATTTGCCAAGGCGTCGCCGTATCCGCAGAATATGACTTCGTCATACTTTTTAGGATCGCCTATTGATTTTATAACTTCCTGCGCGGTCGGCTCTTTATCGAGCTTCAAATCGTTGCCTTCGAATTGATTTGCCCATTTGTGTTTTATGCAGTACGGGCACGCCATCATGCACCTGTTGGTTATGTTGAGATAGAGATTGTTGCCGTGTTTGTAGGAGATTGTGTTCATTTTACGCCTCTATGTTTGTGTCATTGCGAGGAAGAAAACTTTGTTTTCTGACGAAGCAATCCAGATATTTTAACGACAGCTTTGTTATCTAGATTGCCGCGCCGCTTTCAGCGGCTCGCAATGACGTCATTAATTATTAATTGCCGTAAAAAGTTTTATAGCGTTGTCTGTTGTTATTTCAGCCGCTTCGTCAAAAGATATTTTTTTTATTGCGGCTATTTCTTTTATTACTTCAGCCACATATGCCGGTTCGTTTCTTTTGCCTCTGTACGCCTGCGGCGCAAGATACGGACAATCGGTTTCCGCGAGAAGTTTTGAGATGTCTGTCTCGGCGACTACAGCCCTGAGTTTGTCGGATTTAGGAAAAGTTACCGGACCGTCAATTCCGAGCAAAAAACCCATTTCGATAAATTGCTTGGCTTCTTCGGGCGTGCCGGAAAAACAGTGTATGACGCCTTTTGGGAGCTGCCCTCGGCAGTTTTTAAAGATAGTCAGCAGTTCTTCGTAAGCGCTGCGGCAGTGTATTATTACGGGTTTTTTATGTTTTATCGCAATGTCGAGCTGTTTTAAAAAGATTTCTCTCTGCACGTGTCTCGGAGAAAAATCATAATGGTAGTCAAGACCTATTTCTCCGACGGCTATAACTTTTTTTTCATCCAGCAGCTTTTCAAGTTTTTCAAAATCGCCGTCAACGGCTTTTGCGGCTTCGTGCGGATGTATGCCGAAAGAGACATATATATTGTCTCTTTTTGAAAGTTCTAAAGCTTTATCCCAGACCGGAACTTCGCACGCGATTTCAAATATTTTGCCCACGCCGGCGTCAGACGCTCTTTGCAAAACGGCTTCTCTGTCTGCGTCAAATTTTATGTCGGAAATGTGGGCGTGGGTGTCGATTATCATTTTTAAACCTTTTGTGTTGTTAATTCCCCTCACTATGAGGGGATTGGTCTCTTTTTAAGGATTTAGAAACGGCAACCCCTCACCCTGCCCTCTCCCGCAAGGGGCGAGGGAACAACAAAAATCCCTAAAAAAAGATTAAAGCCTCCGGCGGAGGGGAATTTTACTGCGTAATCCTGGGGAACAGGATTTCCGCTGCTTTAAGCTGCGCGCCGGCGGGGGAAAAACCTTCCGCGGGGATTTGTTTGTCCGCAAAATACTTTTTTGCCGTGTCGGTTATATCGCCTTTTGCGCCTGTAATTTTCCATATTTTTTGGGCAACTTCCGGCATAAAAGGCAAAAGATGCATAACTATTAAATCGGCTGCCTGCAAATACGAAAATATGCATTGCGGCAGTTTGTCCGGATCGGTTTTTGCAAGCTTCCACGGCGCGTCGTTTTCAATCTGC
>WQUP01000020.1 GCA_009782015.1 Endomicrobiia bacterium
TCTTTTATTTTTTGCCGTACCCAATCTTCTAAACTTCCAAACTTCTAATCCTCTGTCTTTATGCCTGCGCCTTTGCTATGACTTCAACCATAAGCCATCTCTTAGTTTTTGAGAGAGGCCTGCATTCCATTATTTTCACGGTGTCGCCGAGTTTTGAGGCATTCTGTTCGTCGTGAACCGCAAATTTTCTCTTAGTGCGTATAACCCGATCGTATAGAGAATGGCGGTAGCTTCTTTCTACCGATACCAGCCTCGTTTTGCTGCTTTTATCGCTTACTACTACTCCTGTGCGGTACTTGCGTTTTCCCTGTTCAGCCATTTTTCCTTCCTATTTTTCGGAAGCTTGGAAGTTCGGAAGCTTGGAAGCCTGGAAAAGACATTGACCGTTAAATCTCTTGCTTTTGCCAAACTTCTAAACTTCCAACCTGTCTAAGCTTCTATTTTTTTCTCTGAGCAAGAAGCGTTTTTACCCTTGCTATGTCTCTTCTGAGCGATCTTATTTCAAGCCCGTTTTTTAAGGGAGCCGCCGCATGACGAAATTTCAGCTTAAAAAGCCTGTCCTCAAAATCGTTGAGCTTTGCATTGAGTTCCGCGTCAGACATATTTTTCATTTCCGTCCAGTTTTTACTTTTCATGTTAAATATCCGCTCTCACCAAAATTTTTGTATGTATGGGAAGTTTATTCGCCGCAAGCTGCAAAGCTTTTTTTGCGTCGGCTTCCGGTATTCCTTCCATCTCAAACATCACTCTTCCCGGCTTTACTACGGCAACCCAAAACTGAGGATCGCCTTTGCCTTTACCCATTCTCGTTTCCGCGGGCTTCTTGGTTACGGGCTTGTCAGGAAATATTCTTACCCAGACCTTTCCGCCTTTTTTTATAAACCTCGCCAGAGTAACGCGCGAAGCTTCTATTTGGTTACTGTTAATCCACGCAGGTTCCATAGCCTGAAGTCCGTACTTGCCGAAAGCCAGGTACGTGCCGCCTTTGGCGTTTCCCTTCATTCTTCCCCTGTGCGTTTTTCTATATTTGACTCTTTTTGGCATCAACATATAAATTCCTCAATATCGTCATTGCGGCCTGCAAGCCGCAATCTATTTTTATTTCTGTTCTTCCTGAATTTTTCCGGCCGCAACGCTTTCGGCATCAACAAGCTTCGCCTCTTCAAGAAGCTCTTTGGTGGTCTTCTTAAAATGCTCTTTCTTGAATATCCACACCTTAACGCCGATCTGTCCCATAGTCGTATATGCTTCGGTAAAACCGTAATCTATGTCCGCTCTGAAAGTTTGGAGAGGCACTCTGCCCTCTTTGAGCCATTCGGTTCTTGCGATTTCCGCGCCGCCGAGTCTTCCGGCAACCATGACTTTTATTCCCTGCGCGCCTGCCGCCATCGCTTTTTCTATGGTTTTTTTCATGGCCCTTCTGAAAGCAATCTGCTTCTCAAGCTGGAAAGCTATGCCTTCGGCCGCAAGCTGAGCGTCAACTTCCGGTCTTTTTATTTCCATCACGTTTACAAAAGTCTTTCTAGAGGTCATGCCCTCTACTTCTTTTCTCAGATTTTCTATGCCCTGGCCGCCTTTCCCGATAACAATGCCGGGACGCGCCGTGTAAATATTTACCCTCAAATATGTTCCGGGTCTCTCGATGCCTATTTTAGAAACGGAAGCCAGTTTGAGCTTATCTTTCAAATAGGCTCTGATGCGGCGGTCCTCTTCTATAAATTCAGGCATCTCTTTAAGATTGAACCATTTTGATTCCCAATCTTTGATATACCCGAGTCTTACGCTTTTAGGATGAACTTTATGCCCCATATTTTCCTTACCTTTTTAACTACAGAGTGGAGAGTTGAGAGTGAAGAGTTGAGATACTGCGACTGCTCTTTGCCGTATTTTCACTTTTCACTTTTCACTTTTCACTTTGTTTTTTATTTTCCTTCTTTTTTTGCGCCGAGAACATTTGACTTTGCAGCCGGCACAGCTGCCGCGGTTTTTGCCGCATTTTTCTTTTTTCTTCCTGCCGCGATACCAGCGTCGGTAACAACTATAGTCAGGTGCGACGTTCTCTTTTTTATCGGCATTCCGCTTCCCATAGGGCCGGGTCTCATTCTTTTAAGTATGGGGCCGTTGCCGACCCACGCTTCTTTCACTTTCAATCCGGAGTAATCTTTGAGTTTACCCGCATTGGCTACGGCGCTTTTCAAAACTTTTTCGATAAGCGTAGTCGCATTTTTGGGCAGAAAAGAAAGTGTTTCAAACGCTTTCTCAACTTTTTTGTTTCTGATAAGCATCAAAACCTGATTGACTTTTCTCGGTGTATATCTGACAAACTTTGCCGTTGCTTTCGCTTCCATCTTTGTATCCTTTGAATTAGAAGTTTAGAGAGCTTAGAGAGCTTGGAAGTTTGGCAACTGCTTTTGCCGTTACTAAACTTCTAAACTTCCAACCTGTCCAAACTTCGTCTCTATGTTAAAGCAGTTTCCTGCTTAGTCATGCCGCCGTGGCCTTTAAACGTCCTGGTCGGCGCGAACTCGCCGAGCCTGTGGCCTACCATCTGCTCAGATATGAATATAGGCATGAACTTCTTGCCGTTGTGTATAGCTATCGTATGTCCCACGAACTCCGGAGTTATAACG
>WQUP01000021.1 GCA_009782015.1 Endomicrobiia bacterium
GGCAGGACTTTTAAAGAAGCTCTGCAAAAAGCGATCAGGGGGCTTGAGGTCGGCAGAAGCGGGCTCGGCGCCGACGGACATGCGGGCGACGCGGAAATCGAAGCTTATTATGACGACGGCGGAACGCTGAGGCAGAAAGCCATAGATGAAGTAAAGTATAAACTCGGCACGCCCAACTGCGACAGAGTTTACTTTATAAGGCTCGCGATGCGCTTTGGCATGAGCCTTGACGAAATATACGATATGACGAAGATCGACAAGTGGTTTTTAAACCAGATGAAAGAGATAGCAGATTTTGAAAACGAGCTTTCCGGAATTTTTAACCATAATGACGCAGCAAAGCGCAAAGAGCTTTTGTTTAAAGCCAAACAGTACGGCTTTTCCGACAAACAAATCGCCAATATGAGCAGGAAAAGTGCGGAAGAAGTAAGAGATTTAAGAAAGAAACTCGGAATAATTCCGTCGTACAAACTTGTGGACACGTGCGGCGGCGAGTTTAAGGCGAAAACCGCTTACTATTATTCCACTTACGAGAGCGAAGACGAAGTGCCGGTAAGCACAAATTCCAAGAAAGTCATGATTTTGGGAGCAGGCCCCAACAGAATAGGGCAGGGAATAGAGTTCGACTACTGCTGCGTGCACGGCGTTCTGGCTTTTAAGGAAGAAGGCTATGAGACGATAATGGTCAACTCTAATCCGGAAACCGTTTCAACTGACTACGACACTTCAGACAGGCTTTATTTTGAGCCGCTTACCGTGGAAGACGTTTTAAACATAGCAGATAAAGAAAAACCGGCAGGCGTTGTTGTCCAGTTCGGCGGGCAGACGCCTTTAAATCTCGCCGGAGATCTTGGCAAAGCCGGTCTTAAAATTTTAGGCACGTCGATAGAATCCATAGATCTTGCTGAGGACAGAAAGCTTTTCAGCAAGGTGCTTGAGAAACTCAATATTCCTCAGGCGCAGTCGGGCACTGCGATAAGCTATAAAGAGGCGAAAAAAGTTGCCGAAGGCATAGGCTATCCCGTAATGGTCAGGCCGTCTTACGTTTTAGGCGGACGGGCTATGGAGATAGTTTATGACGAAACTGCTTTGGAAAGTTATATTTCTAAAGCCGCCAATGTCAGCCCCGGAAAGCCGATACTGATAGATAAGTTCCTGGATCACGCGGTTGAAGTGGACGTTGACGCCCTTTGCGACGGCAAAGACGTTTACATAGCCGGAATAATGGAGCACATAGAAGAAGCCGGCATACATTCCGGCGACTCGGCGTGCGTTCTTCCGTCGAATACTTTGAGCAAGCAGACTCTTGAAACCATAAGAAAGCATACGATAAATCTCGCAAGAGAGATAAACGTCAAAGGGCTCATGAACATCCAGTTTGCCGTTAAAGACGAAGTAGTATATATCTTAGAGGCAAATCCGAGAGCGTCAAGGACTACGCCGTATGTGTCTAAAGCCACAAACATACCGCTTGCAAAGCTTGCGGCAAAGATAATGGCGGGCAAAAAGCTGTCGGAGCTTTTACCTAAAGAGCTGCTGAACGGCCCTTCAAAAGCCATAAAGTATTCTACGGTAAAAGAAGTGGTTTTACCGTGGTCAAGATTTGCCAACGTCGATACGGTGCTTGGACCCGAAATGAAAAGCACCGGCGAAGTTATGGGCATAGACGCGGATTTCGGAAGAGCTTTTGCAAAGGCGGAACTTGCCTCAGGTTTGCTTTTACCCGACAGCGGAGCTGTTTTGGTAAGCATAGGCCCCAAAGGCAAAGAAGAAGCTTTGCCGGCAGTAAAAGAGTTTGCAGAGCTTGGTTTTGAAATATTTGCGACAAAGCACACCGCTGAGTTTTTTAACGAGCGCGGCGTCGCGGCAAAAGAAGTCGCAAAAATAGCCGAAGGCAGACCCAATATAGTTGACATCATCACCAACAAGCAGGTAAGTTTCATAATAAACACGCCTTCCGGCGCAAAAAGCCATAAAGACGGATACCAGATAAGAAGAAACGCCGTGATGTACGGCATTCCCATAGTAACAACGATCGCCGCCGCAAAAGCGTCGCTTCAAGGCATAAAAGCCAAGAAGAAAGGCGACTGGGCCGTGGCGCCTTTACAAGAATACTACAAGAACGACAGAGTGAAGAGTGGAGAGTGAGGAGTGAAGATACGGCAAGTTCTTTCGTTTGTCATTCCGTGCTTGACACGGAATCCATTTTTACTAAAAACTTCTATTCCGTATGTTTTTAAAAAACATGGATACCGGTTTTCACCGGACAAAAAACAAAAAAGGCAGTTATCGAGAGGCACAAACTGTTCGATAAATCAGCAATGAAATCATTATTGTTCATATTAGCGGTATTTTGCTTTGGGATTGTCGATTTGTATGCCCAGTCGGGCCCGTGGAGCGATTTTGTGAACGGCGAATATAAAACGGCAGTTTCGGGAAGCAGGATATATTTAAGCTCTGACACAACGGCAATGGTCGGAGATGCCAGTCCGTTTGGCTTGCCTGGAAACAGCGGTATCACTATAGACGGAGCCGGATATAAACTTGATTCTTCACGGATAGCAGGACTTGGTTTTGTATTTAACGCTTCGTCGGTAACTTTCAGAGATATAACTTTTGAGAATT
>WQUP01000022.1 GCA_009782015.1 Endomicrobiia bacterium
CGGGTATGAGGAAGCTGCGGCTCAGGGACTTATGGCCGGAATAAACGCAGCTCTTAAGCTGCTCGGCAGAGAAGCTCTCGTACTCGGAAGACATGAAGCTTACATAGGCATACTTATCGACGACATAACGACAAAAGGCGTTGACGAACCGTACAGGATGTTCACTTCGCGCGCAGAATACAGGCTTGCTATAAGAAACGATAACGCTGATTTAAGGCTTATGGATTTGGGGCATTCCGCCGGGCTGATTTCGGATGCGGCTTACAAGAGATTTGAGCTTTACAGAAACACGCTGCTTGACGTCTATGACGGCAAAACGGAAAACTTGCCTCAGGAAAGCGAGCTGCTTCCGTGGAGTATTGAAGATATAACCGGGGAAGTCGCCATACATAAAAAATACGAAGGCTATATCGAAATACAGAACAAAACCGCAAACAAAGTGAAAAAAAACGAAGACAGAAAAATACCCGAAAATTTCGATTACTCTTCCATGAGCTCGCTTTCGTCGGAAACAAAAGAAAGGCTTTCCGCGGTAAGACCTGAAACTCTCGGACAGGCGTCGAGAATAAAAGGAATAAAGCCGTCCGACATAGCGATACTGACGATACATCTTGAAAAACAAAGAAGAGTGAAGAGTGGAGAGTGAGGAGTGAAGATACGGAAACTACACTGGATTGCTTCGGCGACTTTGTCGCCTCGCAATGACGCCGTAAAAGTCTTGGCCGTATCTTCACTCTCCACTCCTCACTCTTCACTCTGCCGTTAAAAAAAGGTGGCAAAAAATGAAAAACAACTCCGTTGACATTTATTTTTTCACGGGAACCGGCAACTCGTATCTTGCGGCAAAAAGAGTAGCAAAGGTGCTGGAACAAAACGGCTGCGGCGTAAATCTGCTTGATTTGGCGAAGTCGGAACCGGAAAAAGCGGATTTATCGAAAACCATAGGGATATTTTTCCCCGTCGCCTGCTGGAACACATATCCGTTAGTGCGAAATTTTATAAAAAAACTTCCGAAGGCAGCGGGAACGGAAGTTTTTGTCTGCTCAACAATGGGCGGCTCTTCAATGAAAGCCGCGGCAAATATAGGAAGCATCTTAAGCAGGAAAGGCTACTCCGTAATTGCCTCAAAGGGTTTTGTAATGCCGAATAACTTTATAGCGGTAAAAAGCGAAGAAAAGAACGCAGCCATAAGAGAAAAAGCTTATACCAAGATGGAAAGCTTCGCGCTTGACATCGTAAACGGCGCGGCAAAGCCCGAAAGCACAAACATCTTTTTTGAACTAAGTTTTCTCTTTACAAGTTTCATAACAGGTTTATGGGAAAGCGGATTTTCTCAAAAAATCATGAAATTTAACTTAATAAAAGAGCACTGCACAAAGTGCGGGCTGTGCGCCGATATATGTCCCGTCAAAAACATATCCATGGCCGACTATCCCGCGTTTGACGGCAACAAATGCCAGTTCTGCATGAGATGTATATCTTACTGCCCGTCAAACGCAATAAGCAAAATTTACATAAATAAAACTTACAGGGCGCTTGACGCCGGGGAGATGAAAGAATGTTTTCAAAAGAAATATTAGGACTTATAGCCGGTACTTTTACGACCATAGCTTTTGTGCCGCAGGTGTATAAAACGTGGAAAACAAAGTCGGCAAAAGACGTCTCGATGCACATGTTTATTTTATTCGGCGCCGGCGTTGTGCTTTGGATAATATACGGCCTATACAATAAAATACTCTCCGTAGCGTTGACGAATATTGCCATTTTGATACTCGCCTCTATTCAAATTTTTTTAAAAATTAAGTATGATAGTAACCAAAGAAAGAGTTAAGAGTGAAAAGTGAAGAGCGGAGATATCGTGTTTTGGCTTCGCCAAAACCTATTATAAGTTTTCACGTGGTGAAAACACAATATCTTCACTCTCAACTCTTCAATCTTCACTCTGCAGTTAAAATGGGAGGAGACAAATGAAGAAATTGTTTTCAGTTTTATTTGTATCGGCGTTTATGTTTGCGGCGGCAATGCCGCTGTTGGCTCAGGACAGTGAGCCCGCGATAAGCGAGCCGGAAGTGCAGGCAGCGGCGGATTCGGCGCCTGAAACTCCGGCTAAAATTCAGGATCAGACTGCGGCAGCGGCAAACTCGGCGCAGCAGCAGACAACTGCGGCAGTTCAGCAGTCCACGGCCGAAGTCAAGGCAGCACAGAAACAAGCCAAGAAAGAAGCCGACTCCATAAAAGACCAGGCAAAAAATATTAAGGAGACCGCAAAAGCCGACAAAAAAAGAGCCGAAGCCCAGGCCAAAGACATGAAGACCCGCGCTAAAAACGACGAATCTGCGGTCAGCGCAAAAGCAAAAAATATGAGAGCCGCGGCGGCTACGGAGAGAAAACAGGCAGAGTCCGAAGCCAAATCTCTTGAAGACAGAGCGAAAGCAATAAGAGAAAAAGCAAAAACCAGTGAAACTGACGTAAACAACGAAGCCGACAGCATGGTTAAAAACGCAAAAGCAAACAGAGAGAAAATTTACCAGCAGGCCGACGAAATATCAAAAAGCGCGCAGCAGAAATACAGCGATGACAACAAGCAGGCCGATCTTTTGCTGCAAAGCATAAAGAAATAATAG
>WQUP01000023.1 GCA_009782015.1 Endomicrobiia bacterium
AGATTACGGATTACGGCTTTCCGCAATAGACAAGGAAATGTATTGCCTAAATTTTTCTTTTTCATGTCGCGTATTTTAACTTATTTCACCTTTTTTTTCAAAATAGGCTTCGCCCTTTGCAACGAGGCGCGCTTCGCGCGCCGAAGTTGAGAAGTTGAGAGGGCTGGGAAGCTGAGCAAAGACAAAGTCTTTGTTGTATGCCGTTGCCGAACTTCCGAGCTGCTGAGCTGCCAAACTGCCGCCGTTACTTTATTTCCGCCGTGCAGTTCGGGCATTTTACCGCTTTGATCGGGATGGAGCTGCAGCAGAAAGGGCACTCTTTTTTATCGGGCGCAGGCGCCGGAGGAGGAGTGGTGTTTTTAAGTTTATTGATGCCTTTTATAAGCAAAAATACGGCAAAGGCCACAATTATAAATGTAATTATCACATTCAGAAACAAGCCGATATTTAAAGTTACGGCTCCGGCCTGTTTTGCGGCTTCAAGAGTAAGATAGGGTTCCGGCGCAACTTTGCCCTCTTTCAAAACAAAGAACAGATTTGAAAAATCAATGTTCCCCAGCAACACGCCTATCGGAGGCATAATTATGTCTTTTACCAGAGAATCCACTATTTTGCCGAAAGCCGCGCCAATTATGATACCTACGGCCATGTCTATGACATTGCCCTTTACCGCAAACTCTTTGAACTCTTTGACAAACGATTTAATCATTTTTGTTCTACGCTCCTTGTTTTTTTTGCGTTCCCCGTTCCCAGGGACGGCAGTCCGAAACGAAACTGATGCTCAAGCATGATTTTTCTGTCCGGCTGGTGATACGAGTCCGACTGCAGCTCGTACGTGCCGGTCAAAAAAAGGTCCCACGGCAGCCTGTATCTCATCTCGATCTCATGGCGCAGATCGAGTTTTTTGTCAAACTGGTCGAAAGTTATCGAATAACCCAAAAGAAGCTGGTTAGTGATATTTTTTTCAAGAGAATATTTAGTGCCGTAAAAAAGGCTCAGGAAACTCATGTCCTCGCCGCTGCCGGTCTTGCTTGAATCCTGCGGCTCCTGCTGCACATAAGAAACCCTGAAATTGTCCACAAGCCTTGTGCGCCTTAAAAAAGTTCTTGCAAGAGGCGTCGCAAAACTGCTGTCTATAAGCCGCAGAGCCTGCTGCCTTAAAACAAAATCCGAAAGGCCGGCAAGCTGGGTATTTTCGCTTTGCTGCGTCTGCTCCGTCCTTGTAACTTTTGCCAAAGCCGTCTGGGAATCCATCGTAGGATCGTCTTTGGAGAAAAAGCGCACGTTAAGAGAGCTCAGCTCCGAACGGTCTATGGCCATTCTGATATTTTCCGGCTGATTGTTGCCCGGATAATAAACGTCCGTCTGTCCTTCCATGGTTATGAATACTTTGTTGTCATCGACAATTTCTATTTTGGAGGATATTATATCAAAATTGACGCCCATATACTCAACGTTTCCCCTCTGGGATTCTATTATTCCGGCAGCGCGGATGCCGTCCAGCGGGCCGGTAAGCTTTATCTTTCCGTTTATCCACGCGTTTGCGTAAGAGTTTTCAAATTTCGTATTTTTTGCGGTTCTGAGTTCAACGTTAAACTCGGTTTTTTCCGGAAGAAAAGAAGCTCCGCCGAAACCGTCCGGCGGAGGAAACGTAAATCTCGCATTTTCAAGGCTTATCCAACCGGATATCACGGGCGTCTCCGGCGCGCCGGTTATGGAAAGATCAAACCTCGGTTCTGCGTTTGAAAAATCCTGCAATATCCCCCTTGAAAAAATCGAAACGGGAATGGGCAGCTCCGGCACTTTCAGAAATATGCCTTTATTGTCGGTTGCCGCCTTAAGGTTCAACGACTGCACGGAAAACCCTTTAAGAATTATATCGCCGGAAAGATTAAAATTTCCGGGGCCGGACTTTAATGCGAACTTATTGATTTTGACCGTATTGTCTTTCCACGCTATGTCGGCCGTAAAATTCTTTATCTTGTCGAAATAATTTTCAACGTCCATATATCCGCCGGACACATTCAGCTGTCCGCTGTTGCTGATTTTTTCGGGAGATCCTTTTATGCTTCCTTTTGCCGTTATCTTGCCGGCGCGCGGCTTAAAAAATTCCGACGACAAATATCTTATAATATTCATTTTTGAGTCGTCTATTTCGTAGCTTACGTCAACGCGCTCTTTTCTCATTTCCTTATCAAGCGACGAATCCAGCCACAGAGGAAAGCTTCCGGAAACGGAAACGTCGATTTCATTCTTTTTAAACACCCGGGCTTTTTTTATTTCCGCCCTGTTTTTGGACGAAACTATTTCGGCGTCCATTGTGTCGAACGGTATATTCATTATGGAGCCGCCGGAAATTCCGACGGACAAAAGCATATCGGGGCTTGAAAGCGGCCCTGCGGCCGACATTTTTATGCGCGCCGAGCCGCCCATATCAAACGGCAGATCCAGCAGCTCGGAAAGAAATTCGCCGTCAATATTGTTTCCTTCGCTTCTGATATCCAATTTCTCCTTATTTAAAACGGCGTTGAGCGAGAAAGAAGAGCCGCCTTTTGAAATTTTCAGTCCTTCTATGCTCGGAAAGTCGGCAAAGATTACGCTGCCGGAAACGCTTGCGGCA
>WQUP01000024.1 GCA_009782015.1 Endomicrobiia bacterium
TAAAGAAAAAATTTATTTCTAAAATATTTTCTATGATGATGCCCAGAGGCCCCAAAAAACTCGGCTTGTCCAAAATGAACATGTGCGGCTTAGGGCCTAAAATAATCCGCGGGATTATGAAAAATAAAAATATAGACAGCCTTGAAGATTTAATTAATATGGCGGTAAAAAACGGCATTGAGCTCGTCGCATGCTCTATGAGCATGGAAGTTATGGGAATTAAGCCTGAAGAATTGATAGACGGCGTCAAACTCGGCGGCGCGGCCGCGATGCTGGCACACGCCGAAGAATCCGATATGTCGCTGTTTATATAAAGTATGCGGTCTTAACGTTTATTTCCGCAATAACGCTTTATTTTCTCAACAACCACGCCCATTTCAATAGGCTTTGCAAGATGGTCATTCATTCCGGCTGCAAGGCATTTGTCTATATCTTCTTTAAACACATTCGCGGTCATCGCGATAATAGGTATGGTTTTTGCCCGTTCTATAATTTTTGTTTTGTCGGAAGCTTTAGCAAGCAATCTAATCGCCCTTGTCGCTTCATAGCCGTCCATTTCCGGCATCTGCACATCCATTAAAATCATATCGTAAGCGTCCGGAGACTCGCTGAACAAACGGACCGCTTCTTTGCCGTTTTCCGCGCAATCTATTTTTATGCCGGTGTCAGACAGCAGCGCGGTTAATATCTCGCGGTTAATATCCACATCCTCGGCCATCAGGATTCTCTTTCCGTTAAAAATACCGTCATAACTTTCGCCGCCGGCTGTTTTTCTTTCAGACCGTACGCTCTCTTCCGCCTTGCCTATGCCTGCAAGAATTGTGAAAATAAACGTGGAGCCTTTATTCAATTCGGATTCTATCCAAATTTTGCCGTCCATAAGGTTAATTATTTGTTTAGATATGGTTAATCCCAAACCTGTGCCGCCGTATTTTCTTGAGATGCTGCCGTCGGCCTGCACAAAAGAATGAAACAGCCTGGCCTGCTGTTCTTTAGAAATGCCGATTCCGTTGTCGCTAACTTCCACGCGAAGCCGGCACTTGCCGCCTGATTCGCTTTCTTTGCGCACCGTTAATTTTATTGTGCCGCCTTCAGGCGTAAACTTGTTTGCGTTGCCTATCAAATTCGTTATAACTTGAGCCAGCCTCTGACGGTCTGAAACCAACGATTTAGGAATTTCCGGATCTAAATCTATGATAAACTTTTGGTGTTTTTCGTCAATTCTTACGTCCACCACAGCCTTGACCTGCTCAAGCATATCGGTAAAAACAAAATCTGTTTCGGACAGTTCAAGCTTTCCGGCCTCAATTTTTGACATATCAAGCACATCGTTTATAACGCCAAGCAGATGGTTTGCTGCATTGCTGATTTTAGACAGGCAATATTGAATTTTTGCCGGATCATTCGTATTTCTCGCTATTTCAGTCATTCCGATAACGGCGTTCATCGGCGTGCGAATCTCATGGCTCATACCGGCTAAAAAAGTACTTTTGCTCTTGCTTTCCTCGTCTGAACGTATCTTTTCCGCGCGGATACTGACTAATATGTAAGCCAGCGTAACCATCAGGATAAATCCCAAAATGCCTAATACTATGCCCATATCGCGCACCTGCGCGTAATAACTGGAGTACGGGATAACTATACCGATATTCCAGCCGTTGAAAATAGTTCTAAAAAAAGCAATGCTGTCGGTTCCGTCAGTATCGGTAAAACGCACTGCGGAAATAAACTTTTGATGGAAAAGTATCTGAGCCAATTCGGAATATCCCTCTCCGGCTTCTTTCATTTTTTGGCCGATCATATTGTTGTAAGGATGAGTAGCAAAACACATTTTATCGTCGAGCAATACACCGTAGCCGTCATTAGCTATTTTTTGTCCGGAGATATAATCGGTGACTCTGTCCAATTTAATATCGAGCGCCACTATACCAAGGGGCTTTCCTTTACTGTCAAAAACCTGCTGGGAAAATGTTATGCACATTCCGCCTGTCTCGGCATCAACGTAAGGGTCTGACAAAAACATTTTGTCGCCGCTTTTTACGGCTCCGATATGCCAGGGACGGGAAGGCGGAGAATACTCAGCCGGAGGCACCCAGCCTGATCCGTCTAAAAATTCGCCTCGGATATAAGCATAAATTTTTAAGAAATCCGACATTGCTGAACGTTTTTTAGAGAAATATGTATTTGTCGTGCGCAGATATTCTAAAATCGCTTCATTGCTTTTATTGCCAATCAGCATAGTTTCTACGTTCTGAATCACATTGCTAAACACCAGCTCCGACCCTGTCAGGCTGCCGGCCACGGACTCCTGCATAGTGTTCATCGTTTCTTCGCCAATCTCTAACATTTGCTTGGATACGATATTGCTGACATAGAAATAACTGACAAGCACCATTGCTAAAAAAGCCAGGAAAACAAACAGAACCTGTTGGTAATTGATTTTGATGAGATTTTTGACCCGTTCTTTCATAGAGAAATACCTCAGAGTTCGTTATTTAACAGCATTGTCTGCCAACACCTTACAGCCAAGGGAGGAGGTATCTTGACCATAAGCAACACGGTTTAAAAAAAACATAATGGGTGGACGACGAGACTTGAACCCGCAACCTTCGGTTCC
>WQUP01000025.1 GCA_009782015.1 Endomicrobiia bacterium
CAGTCGTTTTGCCCCGCGGTTTTAGCCGTAACTTCATATAAGGAATTTTTATCAGTCTTTTATGAAATTTTTGTTTTTCAGATATGTAATTGTCGGATTTTTTTGGGTTTTTTGATTTTTATAGTTTTGGCTATGCTGTTATACATAGGATTATTGCGCCTATTTGATTCGCCTGCGAACAATAAATTGTCAGTAAATATAAGAAGAACAGGCTTTGCGTTTTAAATGCGAAGCCTGTTTTTATTTTTGCGGAGGAGCAAAAAATGTCATTAAAGAAAATTTTTACAACGCTGATTGCAATAATTTTTACTTGGACTGCCGCCGGCAGTGAGTTTGCCCGCGCGCTGTCGTTAAATCCGGCGCAGGTGGCTGCCGATGCGGCAACGCCTGAAATTTACGACGGAGTATTTAAGAATTTTGCAAGACTTACATCTTCTGCGGATTTCGGAGGAGATACCGCCGTCATAAATATTCAGGATTTGCACATGGAGCCGTCGGTTCAAAAAAATATCAGTTCCATAATAGAGATACTTGTTAAAGATTACGGCGTTGAGAATGTTTACGTGGAAGGCGGCTACGGCAAAATAAGCGCGGACTGGCTCTCAAAAGCGCAAAACGCGGATATGAGAAAGAGCATTGCCGGCAGCCTTTTAAATTCTGCGCTGATAACCGGAACTGAATACTATTGCGCCGTAAACGGCAAAAAAGATTTCCTTATAGGGTTGGAAGATGAAAATATTCATAAACAAAACATAAAGCGGCTTGGAACCATTTTGGAAAGAAAGCCTTTCTATGAAAAAAGCATAGCTTCGCTTCGCAACGAACTTGAGTTTTTCCAGCTTAAATATTTCAGCCATGAAAACAGAAGGCTTGCAAAACTCATCGATAAGCATAAAAAAGGCTACGTATCTTCCGAGAAATATTATTCGATTCTTTTAAATTATTTAAAAAGGAACTCAGCCCAGTCGTCAGGGTATTACGGAACCGTGATGCCGCTCGATATGAAAGATTACCCCGACATCTGCCTGTTTTTATACGTGTCGAAAATAGGCAAAAAACTGAATCAAAAAACCGTAAACAGAGACCTTGGAACGATCGTAGGAAATATTAAGGAAACCGTTTCTTATTCCGAATACAAAACTCTTCTTGATCAAACCGGAGGGTTTAAAGACATAGATCCGCTGTTTGATTTTATCAAAAGGAAAAATATTTCAAATATTCCGGCGTCCGTGTCGGATTTTATGGAGTTTAACGACAAGTCAAAAGCCGTTAATCCCGTAAAGCTTATAACTGAAGAAAGGCTTTTAATAGAAAACATAAGAGTCGCTCTTTCAAAAAACAGGAACGAGCTTGAGGTATCGTTTTTAAGCGATATGCTTTCGTATTTTGAAGATTATCTGAAAACGTCGATATCCGCGGACGATTCGGCTTATCTCAAAAGCAGATTCGGGAAATTTCAGAGTTTGTGGGAAAAGTATTCTCCTTACAACAAAACGATGACGGATTTGAAAGAAGATATAGGTCTTTTAAACGAGTATTATGCCGTCAACGACGAAAGAAATGAGATATTCTTAAAGAATATAAACGTCAAAACGAACGTTGCGCCGTCAGCGGATAAGCCTAAAGCCGTTTATAACGAAACCGTGGCAAAGCTTGTCAGCGGCAAGAAAAACGTAATAGTATGCGTAACCGGCGGCTATCACAGCAAAGGATTGACAGATTTGCTTGCCGCCGGCGGAATTTCTTACGCCGTTTTGACTCCTATGGTATCGGGCGGAGTCGAAAAGGCGTTAAAAAAATATGAAGAAACAGCGCGCGCCGAAGCTCAAATGTTTTCGTCAACCCTGCAGCTTTCCTTATTTTCCCAGATTCTTTCTTATGCTTTGGCAAAAAACGACGATGCGTCAAGAAAAATGGCGGCTAAATTTTTTGTTTCGGCTGCCGAGGCTCTTAAAGATTATTCTTTCGGCGAAAGCAATATAAAAGAACTTACAGGCTATTTAAACGAAATGTCGGGCGGATATTACAAATTCGATTACGATGCGCAATCCGGCATGGTAAAAATGATTTCAAAAGACGGAACGCTTTCCGAAGATTTTATTAAGCTTTCCGAAAACAAAGACGGAAAGATATTAATAGAAAACAGGTATTCGCCGAAAATAGAAGACAAAATCATACTGAAGGATTACGGCAGACTTCTTAGCGCTGAAGAGATGTCGAAGTTTATGTCGAATTTTAAAAAAATGCTCGGCATATCGACTTTAAATTACGGTTTTGATTTTTTTGCGCCTAAAATTTACGGTTTCAGCGAGCATATTGCAAATTGGGCTGCGGAGCATAACATTTATATCGATATCGATGCGATAAACGGCCTCTCTTTCGATTTAGCCGAAAAATACGGGTTCACCAATCTTATCGATGAAAATCCGGCTCTTGCCAGACAGTCGGAGGCGCGGCAAAACGCGGCTGTCCGCAAATATTTGAGAGAGCTGGATTATAAAAACGACAATATGGGAAATACGGAAAAGTTGATTTTTGCGGCCGATCTTTTAAACGAATTTCTTCCCATAACTCATGACACCATGATGATGTACGCTGCTTATGAAGAAACCTCGGCTGCAAAAATTTTAGACGAAGTTCAGAGTTTAAGAATAGGAAAAAGGCTTGACTACACTCAGTTTAAAGACAGCCAGATGCCAGGAACAGCCGGAATAAGAGGCGAGATAGGCGATATTACTACCGTAAGCATGCTCCAGATAATCGCGCAGGCTCAGGCCAATTTAGCTTTGAAAGAGGCTGCGCAAAAAGGAGTTCCCGCAAGCGAAATAAAAGTAGTTATAGGCGGAGACACGAGATACGGCGGCAACGAGTTTCAGCAGGCTGTTGCCGGCGTTTTTGCGGCTAACGGCTTTAACGTTGAAATATTCGACTCGAATATACCTACCCCGCTTATTTCATTTTATACCAAAGACGGCAAAACTCTCGGCGCCAATATTACGGCAAGCCACAATAAAGGCAAGGACAACGGTTATAAATTTACCATAGGCGGCGCGCAGGCTAATGACGGCTATAAAAAAGAGCTTATAGACGAGATGAAAAAAATTGTCGAAGCCGAGAAAAACGGAGAGCAAGCCGTAAAATACGCAACTCCTTTCAGCGAAGAAGGAAAGAAAAGGATAAAAATAATAAGCGCAAGCGCCGAAAGCGAAAAATATACCGAAGCCCTGGTGGATTTTTTTGCGGGCTTTTTCGGCAAGACAAAAGAAGAATTTAAAGATACGATTAAAGAAAAGCAAAAAGACGCCCCGTATCTTATTTTTGAAGCCAACAACGGCGCGGCGCCCGTTTTGCTCGACAACGTTTTGTCGGCTTTGGGAATAGATTTGAAAAATACCGAGGTGCGCCACTGGTGGCGCGACATAGGTTACGGAGCCGCGACCGATACGGACAGGGGCGCTCCGGAACCTAACGAGGCGAATTTAAATAATCTGAAAACAAGAATGTCGGAAGTTATGAAAGCAAATGAGCAAAAAACGGTTATTGGCGCAGCTACCGACGTTGATGCGGACAGGATAGGCACGCTGTTTTATTCTGATAACGGGCAGATACGGCCGCTTACGCCCAATGACATTGCGATGATTATGCTCTATGTTTCTTTAACAAAAAAAGATTTTGTGTCCGCGCCCAAAGATTTACTGGTGCGCACAAGCCCGTCAACCCACGCGCTTGATTATCTTGCCGCGGCATTCGGAGTGAAAACGGCTTCCGTAAACGTAGGTTCGAAATATATAGCCGAACATATAAATAATCCGGCTGAAAACGTTCTTTTAGGAATGGAAAGCTCGGGAACCATCCTTTTTAAAGAGTGGATAAAAGACAAAGAAGGCATAATGGCGAACATGCTCATGTATCTTATCCCGCTTATGACGGATAAATCGTACGGGCAGCTTCTTAGCGAAATATACGGAAAAGTAGGCTACACTCCTTATTTTTCCGAAGCAAAAGCCGATATCAAGACCAATGAGGAAAAAACTAACGCGGTGAGTTTCTTTGAAAATGTTACCATGGAAGAGATGAAGCGGTTAATAAAAGATGGCTTTATAGATTTATCAAAACTCGGCAAAAATCCAAGACTTGTAACGCTTAAGAAAAGCGACGGCTTATACCTTGGTTTTGCAACCGACAAAACGGACGCAATAGCCGCAGGAAAAAATATTGACGAAGGCGGAGAGATTATCTGGGTGCAGATGCGAGCGTCGGGAACGGAAAACGCCGTAAGAGTTTACGCCGAAAGCAATGAGAAAAATATTACAGAACAACTTGTAGAGATAGGAAAGAAGATAACGGCGCAGGGATACGATAAGTTGAAGTCTTTGCGCGGCAATAGAGATATTAAGTTTGATGAAAAAGGCAAGAAAATTGAAACTGTTGCTCTTAAAAAGGGAAATGACGTTCTTGAAATACGCGCGGAAAACGAATATGTCGTCTCACTTAGCTTTGACGGCGAAATTGTTCCTATCGAAGAATTTAACGCGGCAATACCCGAAGGATATTTTGCGCAAGTTCCAGCGAATAATTCCTTGTGGAGAGTTGAAAAATCCGATGAAAATAGCATAACGCTTGTTCTCTCTAAAGGCGTAGGAGAGTGGGAAAACATTTGGGTCAGAAATACCGTAACGCTTTCGGACGGCGGCATCAAATCCGAAGTCGAAATCGCAAATCCTAAAGAGTGGTACGGCGACGCTTACGACAAAAGTTACATAGTAAACTATTTGCGTCAGGATCATCCGGATGAAGTAATTATATTTGCCGGAGACCAAACGCAGGAGGGCGGCAATGACTATCCCTTGAAAAAAGCCCTTCTTAGCGACCAAGAGAAAACAGGACGGCTTTCCGAAACGATTCAAGTCAGCGGTCCCGATGAAATAATAGCCAAATTGGAAGAAGCTATGGTAAAATATCCCGGCAAAAAATTTGTTTTCGCTTTTGATCTTGACGGAACGCTTACTAAACCCAGAGAGCACATGAGCGCAGAATTTGCGAAACAATTCGGCAGGTGGATCGCAGACAAAACTGTTTACATAGCTACCGGCGCAAATTTAGAAGTATTTAAAGGCCAGACTCCTTTTGACAATGTGTTGCAAAACTTAACCGGCGTTTACGGCTCGATGGGAAATGAATTTTACAAAAATGAAAAGGTTGAAGGGACGGATAGAAATGAATTCAGGCAAGTTCGCGTCCACACGATCGAAATAGACAAAACAGATCCGGATTTGGAAACGGAATTCAACAGGTATCTCAAAGAATTTGAAGAAAATAAAGAAGAAGTCGGATATACGGGAGAATTAGGTCAGGGGCATATCGACGATTACCGCAATGGCAGAAACTCAATAAATTTCTGCGTGGCAAAACCCCCAACCTCTTCCCAGAGCAGAAAATTATTCCAGGACTGGTTAGAAAAGCAGGACGCCGCTGACGGCTATTTTTCAAGAACTTCGATGGTAAAGCTGCTTTCTGAAAAATTCCGCAAATTTGTTACGGCAAAAGGCGGCAGCACCAGCATGGATATAGTCGATAGGGAAATAATCGAGGCAAACCCCGTTGAAGTTAAAATCCAAGGCAAATCCGAAACTTTAAAAACCGGCAAAACGTTAAAATTTACTTTTGAGTTTAAAAAGGACTCCGCTTTGGATTCCTTTAAAACAGCAGCTGCGGCTTCAAATTCGTCTATTGTCCAAAGCGCGCCGATAGCAACGCTTGGCGCGGTATTATTGACTGCGCAGATGCACTACGCATTGCTTATAATAGCCGGAATTTTCGCAGTTTATTATGCGTTTGCGCTTTTTAAAAATCCGGGATTGGTCGTCAAAAATACTTTTGAGATGGTTATCTTATATCCTGTCAGAACTATCTTGTCCGTGCTGTTATTTCCGGTCGGTTTGTTGGCAAGGCTGTTGTGGATAAAATATGAAGGCGTAAAATTCGGGCTGTTTGCCGAGGAAGATAAGGAAAATTTGGCGCTTCTTGTTCAAAAAATGCACGCTTTTATGCCTGATGTAATCAATACTTTGGCCTCATACTCCGAAAGAATTCTTTCGTTGACGGACAGAATTTTACGCAAGCAGATTCGCACAAAACCCGATTTGCAAGAAAAAAAGCTGTTGCGGGAACAAATAGAAGAAGCAAAGAAAATGTATGCCGCCGAGAAAGAAAAGGCGGAACAAATTATTAAAGATAACGAATTCGGTTTTCTTTTAGAAGATAGCGAGATCGTATTTGAAAGCGGAGAATACCGGTTAAATTATATCGAATTTGGATATGCTGATTTTGAAGACCGCAAATCGTTCTTGAATATTGCGGAAAGGGAATTCACGGGATTGGGTATATTGAGCAATGATGGCGGAAGATTTGAATTTAATCAAAAACAAGACGTTTCCGATTCTTATATTAAGACGCTTAAAAGAGGCGATTCAGATTTAAATTTGGAAATGGTCAATGCAAGTCTGGAAAATATTCGAAAAATCGGAAAGATCCTTGCAATGATGGAGTATGAAAAAAAATCAAAACAACCGCAAGACGCTAAAAAGAAATACGCAGACGCAATAAGCGAACTTAAAACGGCCGCAAAGAAATTAAATATAGATATGGCGGAGCCCGGTAAAAATGATGAATTATTTTATTATTTTGAATCGCCGTCTGCCGTGCAGAAACAAAAGTTATTGAATTCCGGAAAGTTTAAATTGTATCAAACCGACATCACAGAATATTTGTGTCTGTATTCCGTTGAAAACAATCATTATATAATGATTCCGAATCTCGATGAAATATCGTCTTATATCGGATTCTTTGCGCAGCTTGCGCCCGTTGACGATTTTGAATATCTGCAAAATTCCATAAACGAATATGAGGCTGCTGCTGACAACGAAAAAGCCGGCGCCTTAATCGATTTGGCTGATGAGATATTCAATAATGCTTATTATTCGGAACATCATAGGCTCTTAGAAAGGCGGCGGCTCATAGATTTAATTATAAAAGCCGTTGAACTGCTTGAAATAAATGCAAAAGAATATAGCCGCGGACATGCAAAATATGAAAACTTGCTTGCAATTAGCCGGCATGCCGAACGTAGTTTATTCGATAATAACTCATTTAATGCAGCGTTAAAAAGATTAAATAACGCTATGAAACCTTTCGGCATAAAGTATTATAAAGGCCCGTCCGATTGGATATTTTCTTTTGATACGCCTTCTGACGAAGAAGCATTGAAAAAGATTGTTGAAAATGAAAAAAGGATTGACAGAAAAATAAGATGGGAATCAGGATACGGAAGAATAAACTCATTAATACGGCTGCATGACGATACGTTTTTAACTGAAGAAGAGATACATACTCTTGCAAATCTTTTCGAAAAAACGGAACATCCCGCTCAAAGCGGCGGTCTTGAAAAGTTTTTGTCTTTTGCGCTTCCCGTTATCGCTTTGCTGGGCATGGGTTATCTGATGGCAACGGGAGAAGGGAATACGGAAGCGTTTTC
>WQUP01000026.1 GCA_009782015.1 Endomicrobiia bacterium
AACGGTGTTAGGCATTGCGGCCGCGCTGTTTCATCTTTTCAACCACGCTATATTCAAATCTCTGCTTTTCGTAAACTCCGCTGCCGTGGAAAAGCAGACCGGCAGGCTTGACGTGGATTCTTTCGGAGGTCTGGGCGCAAAAATGCCGGTTACGTCCGGCACAACTGCCATAGCGTTTTTGTCAGCCAGCGGGATTCCTCCGCTGTCAGGCTTTTGGAGCAAACTTTTAATAGTTATCGCGCTTTGGTCAGCGGGCTTGCGCGGATTTGCCGCTTTTGCGATACTTGCAAGCATATTTACAATGGCTTACTTTTTAAATTTTCAGAAGAAAGTATTTTTCGGCGAACCGTCGCACGCGGTTGAAGGCGTTACGGAAGCGCAGCCCATGCTTCTTGTCACGGCCATGTTTTTGTGCGCGATTACCATAGCGGTCGGACTTTTGTTTCCGCTGGTTCTCAGAACGCTTATTTTTCCGGCCGCGGGAATTTTAGTTTAAAAACAGTGTGGAGTGTGAAGTGTGGAGTTTGGAGTGAATAACTCCACTCTCCACACTGCCGTTAAACTCCAAACTGCAGGAGAGTATGTGGATACGACTTTAATGCACATTTTGCTTTTAGCGCTTGCGGTAATATGTTCCGTTTTTGCCGTTGTGCGCACGAGGGTAATAAGAGCCGCCATAATACTTGCGGTTCTCAGCGTGATTGTAACGCTCATACTCTTTTTGCTCAAGACGCCGCTTGCGGCGATCTTTGAGCTGTCCGTATGCGCCGGGCTTATCACCGTCATTTTCATAAGCGTCATAGGGCTTACGAATCCGCTCACAAGAGAAGAGCGCTGCGAAGAAAGGGAGAATATGTTCAAAAAATTCGTACTTCTTCCTATAGTGGTAATAGTCTGCGCCGCGGCTTTTTACATGCTCACATGGGGAGTAGATTTTGTGCCGGTGCCGATAACGGATGCGGCGGATATCACCGACAAAGCGGCTTTGTGGCACGGCAGGCAGATGGATCTGCTCGGGCAGATAATAATAATTCTCGCCGGCGTTTTCGGCGTGGTCGTGCTTTTTAAAGATACCAAAGGAGACGACGACAAATGAGTTACGAAACGCTTTTTCTCTTTAAACTCTATCTTATCGCCGCTCCGCTTTTATTTGTAATAGGCATATACGCCGTCATCACCACGAAGAACATAATCGCGATGATAATAGGCCTTGAGATAATGACCAAAGGCGTAACGATACTGCTTGCAGCCGCCGGGTATTTCAACGGAAGGCCGCACCTTGCCGAGCCTTTGATAATCACAATGATAGTGGTTGAAGTCGTAGTGCTTACGGTTTCGGCCGGTTACATAATAAACATAACCAAAAAACATAATTCGCTTGACGTCGCGCATATAAAAAACTTGAAAGACTAGAAAGGCAGATTGAAGAGTGGGGAGTGAGGAGTGAAGATACGGCAAAGTAATCTAATGGCGTTAGTCGTATCTTCACTCTCCACTCTTCACTCCTCACTCTGTAGTTAAAAGGAATAACATGAACGTAGCTCTTATTATCATTCTGCCGCCGGTAACATTTATTATTATGCTCGTTTTTTTTATCGCGGTTTCGCATTTTACCGATAAAATGGCGTATAAAAATTCACAGAATCCGGCCGGAAAAACCAAGGCTTACGCCTGCGGCGAAGACGTAAAAGAGCACAGGGTAAAGGTAAACTACGCGGAATTTTTTCCCTTCGCTTTCTTTTTTACGATAATGCACGTCATAACCCTTATGATAGCCACGTCCCCGGAAACGATAAAGAACGCTCTTGGCATAACGCTGCTTTTTATCATAACGGCTTTTTTAAGCATATTCATAATTTTCCGGAGAGAAAGAGATGAATAAACAGGTACAGAAACTTATCAACTGGGCGCGCCTTAAATCTCCGTGGATAATACACTTTAACACGGGAGCCTGCAACGCTTGCGACATAGAAATAGTCGCTTCGCTAACGCCGACTTACGATTTGGAGCGTTTTGGCATACAGCAAAAAGGCACCCCGAGGCACGCCGATGTGCTTTTGTGCTCGGGGCCGGTAACAAGACAGATAAAAGACAGGCTTATAAGAATTTACGAGCAGCTTCCTGAACCGAAATTTGTCGTGGCCGTAGGCACCTGCGCCTGTTCCGGCGGAGTGTTTGACGGCTGCTACAACATGCTTTCAGGCATTGACGAAGCCATACCCGTAAACGCCTACATTCCGGGATGCCCGGCAAGTCCGGACGCGATAATAGACGGCGTTACAAAGCTGCTAAAAAGTTTTGAAGAAAGCGAAGATGCAAAGATGAAACAAGGGAAATAAGTTAGTCTGTCATCCTGAGGGAACTTTGTTCCCGAAGGATCTAGATGTCTAGATTCTTCGGCAGTTTCACTGCCTCAGAATGACAACCAAAGAGAATCTGGCATAAAAAAGAGGATGTCAATGGAAAATACAAATCGTATAGTTGAGAAGATAAAAGAAAAGTATCCGCAGTTTGCCGACAGCTTAAGAGTGCAGCGGGAAAAAAGGCTCTGGATTAAGGTG
>WQUP01000027.1 GCA_009782015.1 Endomicrobiia bacterium
GGCGGATCTCCGAGAGCAACGATAAATCTCACGCTTGCCGCAAGAGCTTACGCGTTTCTGCAAGGCAGAGGCTATGTGATACCGGAAGACATAAAAATAATAGGTCCGGACGTTCTGCGCCACAGGATTTTGATAACTTACGAGGCCGAGGCCGACTCAATCACTTCCGACGAGATAATCGAAAAGATATTCGGCGGCGTGGAAGTACCTTAACGGCAAAAGTGGAGAGTGAAAAGTGGAGAGTGGAGATACGACAACTGCAAATAGTTGTCACCCTGCGCGAAGTCGCAGGGTCTATAAATAATAGATTCTGCGACTTCGCGCAGAATGACATATTAGATTGCCTAATTTGACGTGCGGATATTCATTCTGGAAATCATTATGCCGAACAAAGATATACTAAAAAAACAAATCAGAAAACTGGAAATAAGATCTAATAAGCTGGTTGACGAAGTTTTCGCCGGCCAGTACCAGAGCGTTTTTAAAGGGCACGGCATCGAATTTGCCGAGGTCAGAGAGTATCAGATCGGCGACGACATAAGAAGCATAGACCGCAATGTCACCGCCCGCCACGGAAAGCCTTATGTAAAGCTTTTTGCCGAAGAAAGAGAACTTACCGTCATTTTTCTTATCGATATGTCGGCGTCGCAGCGGTTCGGAAGCTCGGATAAATTGAAATCAGAGATAGCCGCCGAAGTCGCGGCAGTTCTGGCATTCGCGGCTTTGAAAAATAACGACAGGGCCGGAATGCTCGCGTTTACGGACAAAACCGAAAAAATAATACCTCCCAAAAAAGGCAAAAATAACATCTTAAGGATTATCGACGAAATACTTAGCGCAAAAGCTTCCGGAGCGAAAACTTCGATCTCAAAAGCTTTAAAAGCGATCAACGAGATATGGCGTAAAAGGGCCGTAGTCTTTTTGATATCCGATTTCCAGGACAGCGGATACGAACGGGATTTGGCGATAACGGCCAGAAGACATGACCTTATCTGCATTAAGATAAGCGACGTCAGAGAGAAAGAACTGCCTGCCGCAGGGCTTGCGGAGCTGCGCGACAGCGAAACCGGAGAATATGTTACGGTTGACAGCGGTGCGGCAAACGGGATTCTGAAAAAATATAATGCCGAATTTGAGCATAATACGGACAGGATATTCAAAAGGGCGAAGGTTGACGTTATAGATTTGAACACCAAAGATTCTTATATTCACCCTCTCATAAAATTTTTTAAACAGAGAGAAAGGCGTTTTGCGCTGGGATAGCGCCTAACGGCAGAGTGAAGAGTGGAGAGTGAGGAGTGAAGATACGGCAACGGCAAGTAGCTGTCACCCTGCGCGAAGTCGCAGGGTCTATAAAAATTGCCGTCTGATATGGATTCTGCGACTTCGCTGGCGCTTCGAGCAGAATGACAATCCGAGTTTTAGAGACACTCTGAGGATAAATCCGATGTCTAAAAAAATATTTCTTTTGGTTTTAGTTTTGCTTCTTCCGGTGTTTGTTTTTGCCGATGACATTAAGAGTTCGATCTCATTGAGCAAAAGCAAAGCTTTTGTCGGAGATGAGATCAAGTCCGTCATAACGGCCGAGCTTCCGGCAGGGGCATTCATAAACTCAAACCAAAACGTATCGTTTAATAATTTCGACATAATAAATTCCGCAGTAAGACATGTGTCTTCGTCGCCGAACGTATATGAGCTTGCATATACTCTGGCGGCTTACAATACGGGCGTTTTTAAAGTCGAACCTGCGGCAATAAGCTATTCCGATGCCGTAGGCTCCGAGAAGATCTTTTTTACGCCGGCAGCGCAAATAGAGATTGAAAGCGTTTTGACTTACGGCGGAAAAGACATCAAAGACATAAAGCCGCTGAAAAAACTTAAAATAAAGCCGGCGTATTTGGCGGCTTTGATAGTAGTCCTCATGCTGATTTTGTTTTTGTCCGTAAAACTTGTACAAGAGATCAACGAAAAACGCCGCAAAGCCGTTGTCGTTTTAGATCCGAAAACCGAAGCTCTAAACAATCTTAATATGCTGTATGAGGAAAAAAATAAAAAAGAAACGAAGTTTCTCTACTACAGAATGTCGGAAATATTAAGGATGTACATAGCGAAAGTGCGCTCGTTAAACACGATGGAGATGACTGCTTCAGAGTTTACGGCGGTTTTGAGAAATATGCTTCCGCCGGACGTTCGGGAAACCGACGTGAAAAGTTATATGAAGATTTTCAATCTCGCGCGCTATGCGGGCTTAAGACCTTCGGAAGAAGAGACTGAAAAAAACTTTAAATTTACAAGGGAACTTTTGGAAAAATTATGAGATTTGCAAATCCGATGCTTCTTATTCTTCTTCTTTTGGCTTTGCTCCTTTTTCTTTTTCTCGGGAAAAGAACGAAAAAAGGCGAAGCCTTTATATCTTTTCCGCTTGTTTCGGCTTTCAAAGGCCGCAAACAAAACCAAAGAGTTTTTTTGCTTAAACTTTTGGAAGTTTTTAAATATCTTGTCGTCATAATTCTTATCATAGCAGCCGCCAGGCCTCAGGAAGGGCGGAGTTTCGAGCAGGCAAACGACAGCGGCATAAACATAATGATAGCGCTCGATACGTCAAGCAGCATGCAGGCTCCGGATTTTGCTCCTCTGGACAGAATGCAGGCGGCGAAAAAAGTCGCCGCGGATTTTGTGAACATGAGAAACAACGACAAAATAGGGCTTGTCGCTTTCGCGGGACTTGCGTTCACCCAGTCGCCGCTCACTACCGACAAAAGTTCGCTTGCAAAGTTTATAGAGGGGATAAACATAGGCGATACCGGCGTTGACGGCACGGCCATAGGTTCGGCGATAATGACCGCGGCAAACAGGCTTAAAGACAGCAAGGGCAAAAGCAAAATCATTATTCTCATAACCGACGGAAACAACAATATGGGCGAAATAGATCCGGTTACGGCTTCTAAAGTCGCGAAATCGCTCGGCATCAAAATTTATACCATAGGAGTAGGGCGCAAAGGGGGCGGCGGATTTTTGGGCGGGATGGGCATTGTAACCGATGAATTGAACGAAGAGCCGCTGATGGAAATAGCAAGCAATACGGGCGGAGAGTACTTCAGGGCCGGAGATGCGAAATCTTTTGCCGATATAATGAAAACGATAGACGCTTTGGAAAAGGACGATATCAGCTCAAGAAAATTCGTAAGCTACAAAGAGCTGTTTCAGCCTTTTGTTCTTTTCGCGCTGATAGCCATGCTTCTGGCCGTGTTTTTGGAAAATACTTATTTGAGGAAAATACCTTAACGGCAATTAATAATTAATAGTGAATAGTTAATAATTAACGGCAAAAAACAATAAATGTTGCGGCGTAGCCGCTCCTAAACTATTAATTATTCACTATTAACTATTAATTAATCAAAGGGTTTCAAGAAAATGTTCGCAAATAAATCGTACCTTTTATTGCTGCTTTTGATTCCGGTTATTGTCCTTCTTCTTTCGTTTTTTTACGAGAAGAGAAAGAGGGCGGTCGCCATTTTTGTTTCGGAAAGCAGGATTTCAGAGTTGAGCAATGTAAGCTTTAGAGCGTACAAACTGAAAAATTTGTTTTTCGTGCTGGCGCTGATTTTTCTGATAATAGCCGTTGCCAGACCGCGCTGGGGAGAGAAACGCGAAGAAGTTATAAAAGAGTCTTCGGAAGTCGTGCTGGCGCTTGACGTTTCAAACAGTATGCTTGCTAAAGATATAACGCCATGCAGGCTTGAGGCCGCGAAAGCTCTTCTTTCGACGGTCATAAGCGATAACGAAGGCGAAAAAATAGGAATTATAACGTTTGCCGGAAACGCGATGTGGGCGTGCCCCATGACGTACGACGTTGATGCGCTTAAATCTTTTTTGTCGGGAGCTCAGGCCGGCAGCATGCCAATCGGCGGAACGCAGCTTAGCAGCGTGGTAAATCTTGCGGCAAAAGCGCTGAGCGCCGGCGCGCAAAACGCAAAACTTATGATTTTGATTTCCGACGGAGAAGACCACGATTCCGCCATAGGCGGCGCCGTTAAAAATGCAAAAGATTCTGGCCTTAAAATCATAACCGCCGCCGTAGGCACGCAGCAAGGCGCTCCGGTGCCGTTCAAAGACGAATTCGGAAACGTAAGCGGTTATATCAAGGACGGCTCCGGGAAAATAGTTATGAGCAGGGCAAATACGGAGCTCCTGAGAAAAATAGCCGCTGAAACCGGCGGACAGTTTTTAGAGCTTTCGGGCGGCTCAGTAACGCGGGAGCTGTCAAAAGCGATAAAAGAGGCTAAAAAGAGCAAGTTCGGGACAACCGAAAACTCAAATAAAAAGGAAAGATTTCAGATTTTTCTCATAGCGGCAATCATAGCTTTCTTGATTTCGTTTGCAATACGCACCGGATTGGTTATAAAAAATGAATAAATTTTGTGTCATGCTGAACTCGTTTCAGGGTCTTGCCGTTAAACAATAAAGACAGATCCTGAAACGAGTTCAGGATGACAATATAAGAGGACAATTTTTAAAATATGAAATTTAAAATCGCTCTAATCATATTATTGATTGTTATTTTAGCGCTCATTTTGTTTTTCTCCGGCAAAAACATAAGGAAAAACAACGAGGGCGTCAGAGCTTTTGACAAAGGCGATTTTAAGAAAGCTT
Organism: Endomicrobiia bacterium; assembly: GCA_009782015.1. Classification (GTDB taxonomy): domain Bacteria; phylum Elusimicrobiota; class Endomicrobiia; order Endomicrobiales; family Endomicrobiaceae; genus Endomicrobium_B. The sequence continues at coordinate 4,654 of WQUP01000027.1, forward strand.
CGGAAATTTTAAATAAGGAAGCCGAAAACAAAAAAAGTGCCGACATATTGGCTAACTCAGCCGGCGCGGATTACAAAAATAACGGCTTTGAAGCCGCGGCAAAAAAATATAACGAGGTTCTCAATTCGCAAAACGCTTCAAAAAAGAACAGATTTGACGCGCTTTACGGGCTTGGCAACGCCGCTTTCAAGGAAAATAAACTTCAGGAGGCCGCTGATTTTTATAAGAAGGCTTTGAAGGTAAATCCAGGAGATAAAGATGCCAAATACAATCTTGAGTTTGTTCTTAAGAAGATGAACGAACGGCAACAGCAGCAAAATAATAAAGACCAGTCCGACAAAGAAAATAAAAAAGACGAGCAGAAGCAGAACGGCGGTTCAAATAAAGATCAAAAAGATAATCAGCAGAAATCCGGGGCTGGCGCGCAGCAGCAGCTTGACCAAAACTCGCGCGACCAAAAAAAGAACGAGGCGAAAAACGAAGAAGCCAAACAAAGAGAAAGCGAGGCAAAAGAAAGCGAAGAAAACAGCAAGAAAGAGAAAGAGGCTGCCGCCGCCAAAAAGAAAGAGCTTGAAAATAAACTAAACGACGCGCAAAAACAGGGAGCCGCCGGCTCAGGAGGCGAAGCCTCCAGAGGCAAAGCTGCCGAGCAGCAGAAAAAAGATTTGCAAAAGCAGATTCAAGAGCAGGAACAGAAAATGAAAGAGGCTTCTGCCCGCGAGGAAGAAAGCAAAAAAGAACAACAAAAGCAGCAGCAGGCGCAGAAAGAAGCGGAGCAAAAGAAAAAAGAGCTTGACGCCGAAAAAGAAAAACTGCTCGAACAGCTCAAAGCCGAACAGGCTGCGCAGCAAAAGCAGAACGAAGATAAAGACAAACAAAACCAGACCGGTCAGCTTCAGGCGGCTCAAAACTCTCGGAAAAAACCGGACAATAACGAATTTTCGTCTATTCTCAACTATTACGACGAGTCGGATAAACAAAATATGAGAACGCGCAACGATAAAGCGCAAAAAGCGGCCGTAATTCAGCCGCAAGAGGATTGGTGATATGCCCCGTTGTTGTCATTCTGAGGCAGTGAAGGGACAATGTCCCAAACTGCCGAAGAATCTAGACATCTAGATCCTTCGATGACAATGTCATCTCAGAATGACAGGCAAGAGACTCATTCGATGGCGAAATTTTTAGTTTTTCAGAGAGGTTCAATATGCTTAAATTCATCAAAACGCTTGCCGTCATTTTATTATTCGCGCCTGCATTGGCGCATGCCGGAAACATTTCCATAAGCGCTTCCGCGGACAAACAAACCGTGGCGCTCAACGATTATCTCGTATATACCGTAACGGTGAGAGGAGACTCAACCGATTTGCCCGACCCGAAACTCGGGAATATAAACGGATTTAAACTATACGGTTCCGGCACGTCAAGAAGCATGTCTTTTGTAAACGGCGCGGTAAACATGAGCGTATCGCACACGTACAATCTCGTGCCGCAGACCGCCGGAAAGTTTACTATACCGCCGGCCACGGCAGTCTATAACGGAAACACTTACTCTTCGCAGCCTATAGACATCGAAGTTACGGCATATAAAAGCTCTCAAAGCGTAAACGCTTCGGCCTCAAATTCAAACTCCGCCGGAAGCGTTCAAAAACAAAAATCCGCGTCCGCTCCGTCGCAGGAAGGCGGCGGGAAAGCTTTTGTAAAAGCTTCCGTCAGCAAAGCGACGGCTTATGTAAACGAGAAAATTACTTATAAGTTCAGCTTTTACACAAATGTGGGACTGCTTTCAAATCCGGCATACCAGCCGCCTGATTTCTCTGGTTTTTTCAATGACGGCACAACGCCGTTTAACCGCCATGAAACCATTGACGGAAAAGATTATCAGGTAAGCGGACTGGAGTACGCGCTCTATCCGGTGGACAGCGGCAAAAAGACGATTTCTTCCGCAAAGGTGAGCATAGCCGTTGCCGACGTTCCTGATGCGGACGATTTTGACACGCTGTTTTCAAATATGATGGCAGGCATGGGCATGGGGCGCAGGCAGGTAGTGAATCTTCAGACGGATCCCGTAACCGTAAATGTGATTCCTTTGCCCGAAGAAGGACGGCCCGACGGATTTAACGGCGCTGTTGGGGATTTTAAAATTTCCGCTTCCGCAGATAAAAACGAAGTAAAAACCGGCGACGCCGTAACGATTTCTTTAAAAGTCAGCGGCAGGGGAAATATGAAAAGCGTAAATGCGGTCGATTTCGATCTCGGAAGCAGCTTTAGAAAATACGATACGATAGTCGCAAACGTTTCCGACGGATTAAAAGAGTTTCAGACAATTGTTGTTCCTTTGATGCCTGGCGAAAAAATTATACCGAAAATAAGGCTGTATTATTTTAATCCCGACTCTAAAAAATACGAATTTTCCGAAACCAAAGAGATTGCGCTAAAGGTTTCAGGAAATCCGGTTGTTGAAGACAGCGCCGCGGCTCCTGAGCGTCAGGCGCGGATAAAAAACGATATCCGCTACAATAAAGATATTGCGTCCGTCTGCTTGTATTCCGGCCCGCTGCCCGCGGACAAAAAGTATTATTTTATGTTCGTTCCTTTTGCGCTGCTTCTTGGTTTATCTTATTTTTACAAAAGGCGCAGGGATAAAATGGCTTTTGACCCTGTTTTTAAAATAAAGCGCGAGGCGCGCTCCGGATTGGAAAAGTCTCTTGCAAAGGCTCAAAAGGATATGTCTTCGGGAGCAAGCAGAGAGTTTTACGACAGCCTTTACGAAGCATTGACGGACGCGGCAAGCGCGAGAACCGGAACAGGCTGCGGGAGTTTAAACGCGGCGCAGATATGCGAAAAGCTTGAGA
>WQUP01000028.1 GCA_009782015.1 Endomicrobiia bacterium
CTCCAAGCCCCGAAAGTTCGCAAAAAAAATGACGGCAATACTTCTCTCCGTCAAATTAAATCGGACGGCATTATCTCTATAGATATCTGCGTACCCGACGATCCCCTGAAATCTCCGGCGCAATCCGCAAGCTCCAAAATATCGCGTTTATCGCCTTTGATTATTATATTTTTTCTGAATGTATTGTGCAACTTCGCTATGTACGCAGGTGCAGGGCCCAAAAGTTTTATCGGTAATTCTTTATCTTTTACTGTCTTTTCAAGAGCGGAAAAAAGCTTTTCTGAATCAGAGGACGCTTTTTTCTCATCCCTGTTTCTTACGGATATTTTTGCGACATCGCAGTACGGAGGATATAAAAGTTTTTTTCTGTGCTCGGTTTCCGCTTTGTAAAACGATACAAAGTCGTGGCTTTTGGCATGCGCGATGGCGTAATGCTCGGGATATCTTGTCTGCACTATCACGTTTCCCGGCGTTTCTCCCCTGCCGCACCTTCCGGCAACCTGGGTGATGAGCTGAAAAGTCTTTTCAGCGGATTTAAAATCCGGCAGATACAATGAAGTGTCGGCATCGACAACGCATACAAGGCTTACGCGCGGGAAATCAAATCCTTTTGCTATCATCTGCGTGCCCAAGAGTATGTCGTACTCTTCGTTTTTTATCCCTTTATAAGCCTTTTCGTAGTTTTCTTTTGACGACGCCGTGTCTCCGTCAAGCCTGAATATTTTAGCGCGCGGAAACATTTTTTTAAGCTCGTCTTCAGCCTTCTGAGTGCCGGAGCCGAAAACGGTTATTTCTCTGCCTTTGCACACAGGACAAACCACCGGAAGCTTTTTTGTCTCTCCGCAGTAGTGGCATTTGAGAATATCGGGATTTCTGTGATAAACCATGGAAATTGAACAGTTAGGGCACTGATATACTGCCTCGCATTGTCTGCACATTATTGAAGGAGAAAAACCGCGCCTGTTTAAAAAAACTATTACCTGTTCCTTCCTTGCAAGAGTTTTTGAAATAGCGTCGATGCTTTCAGTCATAAACAGGCTGCCGCCGTAAGCTTTGTTTCTGAGCGATAAAATTTTCACTTCCGGCAAGCTTCGCTTGTCTATTCTTTCCGGCATTTCGATAAGCTTTATATTCCCGTCGGCAGCTTCCTTAAAACTCTCAAGCGAAGGAGTTGCCGAGCCTAAAACAACCGCGGCGTCGTGATAATGCGCGCGCCATCTGGCTATCTCTCTTGCGTCATAAGAGGGCTTTTGTTCCTGCTTATAGGTATGCTCGTGTTCTTCGTCAATAATAAGCAGCCCTATCTTTTCAAAAGGCGCAAAAACAGCAGAACGCGCGCCGAGCATGACTTTTATTTCGCCGCTTTTGGCACGGCTGAAAAGTTTGTATTTTTCAATATTGCTCACGCCGCTGTGCCAGATGCCGACGTTATCTGCGAATCTTTTTTCTACTATATCCACAAACTGTGCGGTGAGGGATATTTCCGGTATAAGCATTATTGCGCTTTTTCCGAGCTTCAGAGCGTGTTCTATACAGTTTAAATAAACTTCGGTTTTTCCCGAAGCCGTAATGCCGTGAATTAAAAATACTTCCGGTTTGTTTGAGGAGATGCTTTTTGTGATAAGTTCTACGGCGGATTGCTGATAGGATGTCAATATTCTGGATTGCTTCGTCGCTGCCGCTCCTCGCAATGACGGCAACGGCAACCCCTCACCCTGTCGGCTCTGCCGACCTCCGGGGCGCTCACATCTCGCGCCCGCGCCAGACTCGTCCTCGTTATTCCTCGGACTGTCGCCCTCTCCCGCAAGGGGCGAGGGAGAGACATTGTTGTTCCCTCGCCCCTTGCGGGAGAGGGCAGGGTGAGGGGTTGCCGTTGATTTGTAATTAGATCCCCGACAACAGATTTCGGGGATGACGCGACAAAGCGCGTCAATTTGTAATTTGTAATTTTGTCTTTTCGGCGCCTTCATAGAAACGGGAATTACGCAGGCAAGCGCTTCTCCGAGAGAACATATATAGTTTTCGCTGATATGCTGCGCGAGCAGAACGGCTTCTCCGGTTATAACCGGAGCGGGATCTAAAACGGAAGAAATTTCTTTCAGCTTAAAATCTGCCGTTTCATCGCTTTCGCACGCGGCCAGGGCATAGCCTGTCATCATTCTTTTGCCAAACTCTACTCTGACGCGTTTGCCGATAACGTCTTCGGGCGAAGCGCCCGTCGGAGGCAGATAATGAAAAATTTTATTTAAAGGAACCGCAACCGCCACTTCCACCACTGTCATATTTTTCCCGTTTTGAGAAAATTCATCACTTTTTTCATATCGTTCCACACGTCTTTTTTCAAATCCGGATTTCTCAGCAGCGCGGCAGGATGGTACGTGGGCATAAGTTTTATGCCGTTATACTCATGAACTGTTCCCCTTATTGCGCTTATTGACTCGTCGCTTTTAAGAAGTCCTTTTGTGGAAGAAGCGCCGAGTGTCACGATAATTTTAGGCTGTATTATCTCAAGCTGCATATCGAGATAAGGTCTGCACGCGTCCATTTCTTCGGGAGTCGGCGGCCTGTCATTGCCGCGTTTTTCGGGATCAGAAGGATCTTTCATAGGATGGCATTTGACTATATTGGCTATATAAACGCTGTCGCGCGAATATCCCATAGCTTCTATTATTTTTGTGAGGAGCTGTCCGGCTCTTCCTATAAAAGGCTCGCCTTTGTGATCTTCGTCAAAACCCGGACCTTCGCCTACAAACATCAAATCGGCGGTTGCCGAACCAACGCCGAAAACGCAGTTTAATCTGCTCGCTCCGAGAGGGCATTTTCTGCATTTTGAAGTTTTAGTTTTAAGGGCTTCCAGCTTTTGTGCGGAGCTTGATTTGTCCGATGTCTGCACGGGCGCGCTCTGTTTTTGAGAAGAAGACGGCTGCAAGGCAGCCTTATAAACTTCGTCTTCGCCCCAATTTTTGTAATCTTCAAGGGAGCGTTTAGCAAGCTTTAATACGTTTAAATATTCCGATTGTTTCATCTATGATTTTTCCCGCGATTTTATTTTTGGAGCCCTGTTTTTTGGAAAACCCGAGGTTGTCATACCGGCGAAAGCCGGTATCCACGTTGCCTTTAAGCTTGTTTGAAGACACTGATAAAATGGATTCCGGCTTTCGCCGGAATGACACGGCACTGACAGAGTCCATATTATTCGTAATCAAATAAACCGTTGTTTTATCTGAACCGAGGCTTTGTCTGCCGTTGGCAACTATCATATCCAGATTTTTTTCTTTCAGCTTTTTCGCGGCATTTTTTAAAAGCTTCTCGGTTTCCAGCGCAAATCCGGCTACAACCTGCTTTTTTTTATTTTTGCCGCAATAGGCTATTATGTCGGGATTTTTATCGAACGTTATAGCCGTCCGTCCTGAGCCTTTTTTAATTTTTTGTTTTTTTAACGAAACGGGTTTAAAGTCGGAAACCGCCGCAGCGCCTATTACGATATCGGCCTTTTTGAAGTTTTTCTTTAAAGCGGCAAACATCTCGCCGGCGCTTACGACGTCTATTATTTTCAGTTTCTTGGAAAGTTTTCTTTCAGGCTTCACCGGCGCAGGCCCTGAGATAAAAATGACTTTTGCGCCTTTTTTTAAAGCCTGCTTTGCAAGAGCAGTTCCCATCTTGCCGGAAGATTCATTGCTTATAAATCTTACCGGATCCAGATACTCTCTTGTGGGGCCGGATAATATAAGGAAAGTCAAATCCTTCCTCAAGACGCTTCCTTTGCCGTTTCCAGCACTATTTTTTCAATATCAGCAAGCCTTCCGTCGCCGGTGTCGCCGCAGGCAAGCTCGCCTTTTTCGGGCATGACGAATTTGTATCCGTAACTTTTGAGCGTCTCGATATTTTTCTGCACGGCTTTGTGATTGAACATGTTCGTATTCATAGCCGGACAAATCAGCACTTTTGACTTTGAAGCCAAAATCGTGCTTGAAAGCAGATCGTCAGCCATGCCCGCCGCAAGCCTGCCGATTATATCGGCGGTAGCCGGCGCGACAAGTATGACGTCCGCTTTTTTTGCAAGGGATATATGTCCGATTTTCCACTCTTCCGGCTCGTCAAACATGCTTTGAAAAACCTTATTTTTCGACAAAGTCTGAAGCGTGAGTGGCGTGATAAACCTGCTTCCAGCTTCTGTCAGTATGCATTCGACGTTTGCTTCAAGCTTAACAAGCCCGCGTATTATTTCACAGGCCTTATAAGCCGCTATGCTTGCGCACACGCCGACTATGATATTTTTGCCTTTCAGGCTCATTTATTATGCCTTTTCCCCGGAAGCCGCAGCAGGAGCAGGCGCAGCCGCCGCTTCTTTATTCTCTCTTGCTTTCATTTTCTTGCGCAGCTCTTCTATTTTATCCGAAGTAGCTATGCCTTCCACAACGTCATCCAAAGCCTGAGCTATAAGATCAGCCTGGGTAAGCTTTCTGTAATCTTCATTGTACTTATTGACTTCAATCCATTCGAGCGCAAGCTTTACCATCTCGTATCTGCCCGTTTTCGAATTCGATACCGCTTCTGCCAACTGATTTTCTGTCAATGCCATTTTCCTGCTCCTTTTAACTGCAATGAATAGTTAAGAATTAATAGTTAATAATTTCGGAGTTTTCGCAAAAGCGAAAACATACAATAAGTTTCGGCTTTGCCGAAACACAACAACTATTCACTATTAATTATTAATTGTCTTTTTTATTAATTGTCTTTTTTATTTTGTATTTTTGAGACTTTATAATCGTTCTCCTTTTAACTGCAATGAATAGTTAAGAATTAATAGTTAATAGTTTCGGAGTTTTCGCAAAAGCGAAAACATACAATAAGTTTCGGCTTTGCCGAAACACAACAACTATTAACTATTCACTATTAATTATTAATTGTCTTTTTTATTTTGTATTTTTGAGACTTTATAATCGTTCTTACGGCGTCAACGGCTTCCGGAAGCTTATCGTTTATGACCAAATACTCGTATTTTCCGAGAAATTCAAGCTCTTTTTTGGCGTTTTCAAGACGGATTTTAATGGTCTGTCTGCTGTCTTTGTTTCTTGCTATAAGCCTTTCCTTAAGTGTTTTAAAATCAGGCGTCATTATAAAAATCATGCAAGCATCGGGATACTGTTTTTTTATATTGATGCCGCCCTGAACGTCTATGTCCAAAAGTATGTTTTTGCCTGCTTTAACGGTTTTCTCAAGAAAGGATTTTGGAGTCCCGTAGTAGTTCCCGTGAACTTTCGCCCACTCGGCAAATTTTTTGCCTTTTATCATGCTCTTAAAAACTTTTTCAGCGGTAAAAAAATAATCTGTCCCGTTCTTCTCGCCGTTTCGCGGTTCTCTGGTTGTACACGACACAGAGTTTACCATGCCGCTGTCAGATCTGACCAAAGCGTCGCAAATGCTTGACTTCCCGGCTCCGGAAGGCGCCGAAATAACTATGATGCTGCCTTTTTTCGACATCTTTTTTAACATGATAAGTTGTTATTCTATTAAAAATTGAACATAAATGCAAAAAAAGCGCTTTTGCCAGCCAGCAAAGCCAGGCTCAAGACTCATTACATTATTATATTGATATTCGGAATATTCAAATGGCCTTTGAATTTATATCCGACTCCGATACCTGCTCTGCTGTAAGTAATGTCTGCGGTTTGGCTAAAATACAAATGTTTATATTCTATGCCGCTGTTGTAAACGGCATAAGTCGCATCAACAAATAAACCGAAAGGAAATTCCCAGCCGGCTGAAAAAGAATAGTACAGGCCGCGTTTATAGTTTACGGAAATATAGCTGCTGTCCCAATGCATAGTATCGAGAAAAAGCAGATTATAACCCAAATTTAATCTGAAAAACAGCTCCGGCAAGCGAAGGATAGGATTTGTTTGCGCCGACAAATAAACCGGCATATGCCAAAAAGTATAACCGTCATCTCTATAGTATCTTCTTGGCACAGGCAATTCAAAACCGCAGCCGACTTTAAGATAATTTTCTATAGCGGGAACAATGTATTCGCCTGAAAGCGTAACCGAAACGGAGGTATCATAATTTTCCGAGCCGGGCGCGTTAATATTGCCTTTTCCGGTTTTAATCTTATAATCTCCGGCAATATCAAGACTTGTCCTCAAATTAAATTCAGCAAAAACCGGCGCCGACATCAAAATTACCGCGATTACAGCCAAAACCATTTTTTTCATTTTTCTTCCCGGTTTCCGGCCTCCGCGATAAGCATATTTGTTTTTTTCGTTTCAAGGCAAGGCGAGGCGCGCTACGCGCCGAAGTTGAGAGAGCCGCCTTTGGCGGCGAAGCTTGGAAGTTTGGAGAGCTTAGAAGCTTGGCAAAGACAAGAATTTTGTCGTCCGCCGTTGCCAAGCTTCCAAACTTCTAAACTTCCAATCTTCCGCCGTTCTCGCCGTTGCCTCGCATCCTCGCCTCTTCGCATCCTCGCATCTGCCGTTACTCCACAAATATCTCCGTTCTTCTGTTTGCCGCTCTGCCGGCTGCCGTCGCATTGCTCTGTACCGGCATTGTGTCGGCAAAGCCTTGGTAACTCAACTTTTCCGCTGGGATTCCTGCTTTTATAAATTCGTCATACACGCTTCTTGCTCTTTGTCTTGATAATCTCTTGTTCGTCTCTTTCGAGCCAGTGTTGTCCGTATGTCCCTCTATCGCTATCTTTTTGAAATCTAATCCCTTAAGCTCTTCCGCTATCGCGTCTATCTGTTTCTTGTCTTCTTCGTTTAGGTCATAGCTGTTTGTCGCAAAGTGTGTTGTCAGCGTATAGGTTTTCAGCATCGGTCTTTTTCTTCTTGCTTCGGCTTCTGCTTTCTGTTTTGCCAAATCCGCGTCGCTTATTTCTTTGGTTATTGCCGCTTCTTCCGCTATTCTTTGCGCTTTTGCTGCTTCTTCACGGGCTAATGCCTGTTTCCTTGCTTCTTCAGCCGCTGCCGCTGCTTCTGCTTGTCTCTGCGCTTCTAACTTTGCCTGCTGAGCGGCTGCTTCCCGGGCTGCTTGCAGCTTTGCTTTTTCATCTGCCAATCTGTTCGCTTCTTCATCAGCTTTGCTTTTGCCTTTTCCGAATAAGTATCTTACGCCGATATTGCCGTATATATTCTCATATTTCTCGCCTATGTAATACTTCGCGTTTGCAAAGCCTTTCCAATGCTGGCTTATCCTCACTTCGCCGCCGGCTCCTGCTCCTATCACTACATTCTTTTCATCCGCTCCCCTGCTGTTAAATTCTATACCTGTTCCGTTAAACTGGCTCTCTATTTCAGGCTTTGTTCCTTCAAACACGCACTTTCCTTCTACATTTGCGTACCATATCCATATTCCTTTCTCGTAATCCACTCCCGCTCCTACACGCCCCGCACTTCTTAAATAGTTTCCGCCTTTTGTGTCTAAATCATATATTCCGCCGCCGGTTTCTTTAAAGTCGCCGTAATTGGTGTTGGCTATCTCTAATCCGGCAA
>WQUP01000029.1 GCA_009782015.1 Endomicrobiia bacterium
GTGCTTTTGCCCGCGCCCGAAGGCCCGGTAAAAGACACCTTTTCCCCGGAAGTTATGTCCAGATTTATATTTTTCAAAACCTGAACGTCAGGAGAATCTTTTCTTTTATAGCTTTTGTTTAAATCTATGGCTTTTATGTTCATTGTTCTGTTGTTGTCATACCGGCGAAAGCCGGTATCCACGTTATTTCTTGAAAGATGTAAGGAATAAAGAATTTTTTAGTAAAAGTGGATTCCCCCGTATTAAGACCTTACGGGGCAGGCTCGTTAGAAGAATAAAAGATTCTAACAAGCACGGAATGACAAACGACGTATCTTCACTTTTCACTCTCCACTCTTCACTCTGCTGTTCAACCGTATCTTATCGCTTCAAGCGGATCCAGCTTTGAAACCTGGTAAGCCGGATATATTCCGGCCAAAACCGTTATGACGAAAGCGCATACGGCCACCATAACCACGTCGCCGGGCAATAACGCAACAGGAAGCCTGTCAACGTAATATATGCCTTGCGGCAGTTTAAAAATTTCAAAATGTTTGAGTATGAGGCTTATTCCCGTTCCAAAAATTATGCCGAGCGCCGTTCCGAGCAAACCTACGACAAGTCCTTCAAAAAAGAATATCTTGGCTATCGAAATTTTTGAAAATCCCATTGCCGACATTATGCCTATCTCTTTCGATTTCTGCACGCTCAAAAGCAGAAGGTTTGAAATTATGTTAAAAGCGGCTACGAGTATAATAAGTCCCAAGATAAGAAACATCATGATTTTTTCGAGTTTCAGCGCAGCAAAAAGATTTTTATTCAGCTCTATCCACGCTTTTACCCTGTAAGGAAAAGATATCTCGCTCTGAAGCTGCTGTGCGACGTCAACGGCCTTGTCGAAATTTTTCGTCTGAACGCTCACTCCCGACACTTCGCCTTCCATGCCGAATATATTCTGCGCTTCATCCAAATCCATAAAACCGAGCGACGAATCAAATTCATACATTCCGGAATGCATTATTGCCATGACCGTAAACTTATACATCTTCGGCATGCTCCCGAAGCTGCTGGGAAACATTACGACGACTTCGTCGCCGGCCGTAACGCCTAAAGTCTTTGCCAGCTCGCTGCCGAGGAGTATTCCTTTTTCGCCTATGCGTTCGCCGTTAAATCTCGTGTCCGATTCGCTTATCTGTCTTGAAAGGCCGACCATCTTGTCTTCCGACTTGAAATCCACAGCTTTTATTATTATGCCGGTGGACGCCGAAGTCGCAAGGCTTCTTATTATCCCTTGCCTGTATATGAAAGGCGAATATCCCGTTACAAACTTATTCTCTTTTACGCGGCTCTCAACCTTTTCATAATCTTTAAACGCTTCGCCGTCGATTCTGGTTATGCTTATGTGCGGCTGTATGCCCAAAATTTTATCTCTTATGTCGTTTTGAAATCCGCTCATTATCGCAAGCGTTATCACGAGCGCCGCGACTCCAAGCGTTGTGCCGCCTACGGCGATAAAAGTCGTAAGCACCGAGAAAAAGCCTTTTTTTCTCGCTTTAAGGTATCTGAGAGCTATGAAAAGTTCTGTCGATAAACTCATTTATTTTCTTCCGGCCTCATTGCGGGAAACATTATGACTTCTCTTATGGACTCTACTCCGGTGAGAATCATTACCAGCCTGTCTATTCCTATTCCGAGGCCCCCTGTAGGCGGCAGCCCCTGCTCGAGCGCGAATATGAAATCTTCATCAAAAGGCATCACTTCGTCGTCGCCTTTTTTCTTCGCTTCCATCTGTTCGGAAAATCTTACGCGCTGCAGTTCCGGGTCGTTGAGCTCGGAGTAAGCGTTTCCTATCTCCATTCCGTTTATGTAAAGCTCGAACCTCTCGGCTATTTGAGGATTATCGAACTTTACTTTTGAAAGCGGAGAGTAAACCGCCGGATAATCCATCACAAAAGTCGGATTTTTCAAATTCGGTATCACTTTTTCGTCAAAAAGCTGGTCGAGAATTTTTTTGTCGCTCGCGTCTTTCGGCAGATCAAGATGAAGATGCTTTACCTGATCGAACATCTTTCCGCTTTCCACATACGGCAGAAGGTCAAGGCCGGTATGCTCTTTTATCAAATCGAACATCTTCGCCCTTCTGAACTCAAGATTCACAGTCGAGCCCACAGCCTGCGCCGCGGTTTTTATAAGCGTCTCGGTCAAATCCATCATATCGTTGTAATCGGCATATGCCTGGTAAAGCTCCATCATTGTAAATTCGGGATTATGGTTTTTATCTATTCCCTCGTTTCTGAAGTTTCTGCCTATTTCAAAAACCCTTTCCATGCCGCCAACCACAAGCCTTTTTAAAAACAGCTCGGGAGCTATTCTCAAAAATAAATTTATGTCCAAAGCATTGTGGTGCGTCACAAAAGGCCTTGCGTTTGCGCCGCCCGCAAGAGACTGTAAAACCGGCGTTTCGACTTCGACAAACCCGAGTTCTTCAAGCTTATGCCTTATGGCAGATATTATCTTGCTTCTTTTTACAAAAGTATCTTTCACTTCGGCGTTT
>WQUP01000030.1 GCA_009782015.1 Endomicrobiia bacterium
CTCAAGGCCTATTTGACAGAAACGGAAAACTCTTGAGGCTGACAACTTCCGACGACCAAAAATACAGGCTGTTTATCCCACTCTCAAAAATGCCCAAGACGCTTAAAAAAGGAACTCTTCTCTACGAAGACAAGTACTTTTACTTTCATCCCGGCTTTAATCCGGCGGCTCTCTTCAAAGGCTTCTGGATAAGCATAATAAAAAAAGAGCGCCCTGTGGGCGCGTCCACAATAACCATGCAGCTGGCAAGAATAATATACGCAATAGACTCGAGGACAATTTTCGGAAAATTAAAGCAGATTCTTGCAGCGCTCTGGCTTGAAGCGGCGTACGGCAAAAACGATATACTTGAAGCCTATCTCAACATAGCTCCGTACGGCTACAATATAGAAGGCGCCGGAGCGGCGTCGCTCGTATATTTTTCCAACAGAGTTGAAAATCTTTCAATACTTGAGGCTTTTTCTTTATGCGTCATCCCGCAGAATCCGAATTTCAGAAGGCTTACAGACAAAGAAAGAAAAGAGAAAATGGAAGACGCAAGGCGCAGAGTGTTTGAAAAATGGGTGCTTTCGCACCCCAATGATACGGACAAAAGAAACTATTTCGATATGCCGCTGCAGATAAAGAAACCTGAAAATCTTCCGTTTGAAGCGCCGCACTTTGCAAATAAGATGCTGGCTGAAAGCAAAGAGAACGAATTTGAAATAATAACGACTCTGGATTTGAGCCTTCAGAAAATTGTCGAGGAGCGCATAAAATATTTTATCGAGCGCTATAAAAGAGGCGGCATAAACAACGCAAGCGCAATGCTTTTAAACTACAAAACCATGGAAGTCGAAGCCTATGTCGGTTCGGCGGATTTTTACGACAGCGCCATACAAGGACAGGTAAACGGCTGCGCGGCTTACCGTTCCCCCGGCTCTACAATGAAACCGCTCATATACGCAATTGCTTTGGACAAAGGAATTATTCATCCGATGACGCTGCTGAAAGACACGCCGAAACATTACGGGGTGTACTCGCCGGAAAATTCCGACAGAGACTTTATGGGTCCGGTATCCGCTGTTACCGCGCTTATACAAAGCAGGAATATTCCGGCAATAGATCTGCTTATAAAGGAAAACCCCGACAACTTTATAAATATCCTGCAAAAAGCAAAAGTAAAAAATCTGAAAGGTTCCGATTATTACGGCTCTGCGCTCGCCATAGGCGGCTTTGAAATATCCGCGGAAAAAATATCGCAGCTCTACGCGATGCTTGCAAACCGCGGGCTGCTGCATGACTTAAAATTCAAAAGGCCTTTTCCCTCGCCCCTTGCGGGAGAGGGCAGGGTGAGGGGTATGACGAATGCAAATGTGCAATATACCCCTCATCCTCTTGCTTCGCAAGTCCATTTCCCCTTCGGGGAAAGTGCCCAATCAGAGTTGACGCCTTCGCGTCTGGCGCAAGGGGAGAAGGCAATACAGCTTTTATCACCGGAAGCCGCATTTTTGGCGCTGTACATGCTTAAGGAGAACAGAAGACCTCAGACCGAGTTTAAAACCGCTCAAGTTTACAGGGATTTCGAAGTATATTGGAAAACCGGAACTTCCTACGCCTTCAGGGACGCTTGGACTGCCGGAGTTTTCGGCGATTACGTTTTAGTAGTGTGGATAGGAAATTTCGACAATGAAGGCCAGCAGTCATTTATGGCGCGCGCTTCGGCCGCGCCTCTGTTTTTTGAAATAGTGCAATCAGTCTCCAAAGAGAAAAAAGATACGGCCGGTTCAAAGCTTTCGGAGGATGGGTTAAATCTCATCAAAGCCGACGTCTGCTCCGTGTCCGGAGACCTGCCGTCTCAATATTGCGAGAAAACAACGCCGTGTTTCTTCATTCCCGGAAAGTCCCCCATAAGCGTATGCAGCGTGCACAGGCCGGTGTATATAGACAAAAAGACAGGCTTGAGAAGGCTCTATGCAGAGCCGGGCAAAACAGATACGGTTATTTACGAGTTCTGGAGCTCGGAGATCATGCAGATTTTTAAGCTTGCCGGAATATCGCACAGAGTTCCTCCGAGATATATGCCGGATCTTGAACTCGGCTCAGCGGCAGATTACGGAGCCGCTCCGCAGATAATACTGCCGACGCCCAACATTACATACGCCTTCAGGGCTGAGAACTTCGAGACCGGAACGGTCCCTTTTAAAGCCGACGCTGACAGCGACGCAAAAACGATTTTTTGGTTTTTAAACGACAAATACATAGGCAACAGCAAGTCCGGCACGGTCATGACCTCAAAAGCCGAGCCCGGCAATTACGTTGTGCGGGCAGTCGACGATTTAGGCCGCGCATCCGTCGGAAAACTGAAAGTAGAAGTGATAGGAAAATAACATCATTTGCCTTTGTTGTCATTCCGGCCTCAGAGCCGGAATCCATTTTTACTAAAATAATGTTTATCACCTATTTTTCTTTTAATGCCAATGGATACCGATTTTCATCGGTATGACAACAAAACGGAGTTTTAAATGGAAGAGTT
>WQUP01000031.1 GCA_009782015.1 Endomicrobiia bacterium
CTCCGGTAAATTTCATAGATCCCGCAGGCTATGCCGGAGGAGCCGTTGAGATAATTGCGGCCCTTTCGAAAAAAGGCATAGTCTGCATGATGGGCGACAGAACTTTCGGCAGCGCGGAAAATAAAGTGGCGGTCGATTTTTTCGGAGGCAAAATAGAAACGCCTTACAGCATTTACCGCATTGCAGGCGCTACTGGCGCGCCGGTGGCCGTCATATTTTTCCCGCGCGGCGGCGCCGGAAAAGTCGATTCGGTTGTGGCCGGAGTCTTTTATGTGGAAGACAAAGGGCAGAAAGCTGCAAATTATCTTGCGCAAGCGCAAAAATTTGCAAAAGCGCTTGAAGATTTTTGCATTAAATATCCGTATCAGTTTTTTAACTATTTCGATATGTGGAGTTAAAAAGACAGTGTGGAGTTTGGAGTGAGGAGTGTGGAGTTAATGAGTTTTCGCAAGGGACAAAGTCCCTCGCGAAAACCTGCTAAATAGGTTTCGGGGACATTGTCCCCGAAACACAACAACCCCACTCTCCACACTGCCGTTAAACTCCGCACTGTCGTTAAAAGGAGATGCAATGACAACAACGACGCTTGACGATGTTAAGAAAGTTTTAAGCGAGAATCTCGACACTCGGGGAATAGATATGGATTGTGTCAAAGACGACACGCCGTTATTTTCAGGTTTGGGTCTTGACAGTCTTGACGCCATAGAACTTGTCATAATTTTGCGTAAAAATTACGGCATAGTCATTGAAAATATGGACGAAGGAAGAAAAATTTTTCAGACTCTGGGCACGCTGAGGGAGCACATAGAAAAAAACAGAAAAAAATGACAATTTACCGCCGTGCCGTTAACGGTATCCGTTATCGCCGATAGAGAGGCGGACGCGCAGAAAGCCGGTTTTTAGCGCAGGGCGGCGCGGCTTCCTGGCGCAATTCAAGGGTTCAAACATGAAAACAATAATTTCCGGTTTCGGCTGCGTATGCTCTGTCGGAGATAACGTTGCCGAGATCTCAAAAAAATTATTCGGGGAAGAGATTCGCGCATCTTTTATAAAAGACAGGTTTGCAAGCTCTTTTGCATACGAGTATCCCGTATTTCAGGTTTCCGGAGAAATATTGCGGCAAAAGAAGCCGTCCGAAAGTTTCAGTTTTCTTTTTTTTAAAAAAGCCGTTGAAGAGTCTATGAAAACCGCCGGACTTTCCGGCGAAGAGTTAAAAAACGCAAGAGTAGGCGTATGCGCCGGAACTTCGGTGGACGCTTCTTTTAACATATTTGATTTTTACAAAGAGTGGCGCTCCGGATCCGCCGGTTCCATGGAACCGCTCAACAAGTATATGGGCTATTCTCTCTCCGGAGAAGTTTTAAAGATGCTTGGAATTACGGGCATGTCGCAGACGGTAGTTACGGCTTGCGCTTCGGGAACCGACGCCATAGGCATAGGCGCGCAATGGATAGAAAGCGGAATATGCGATGTTGTGATTGCAGGCGGGGCTGACGAATTAAACCTTATACCTTTTACCGGATTTATAAAACTCATGATAGCCGGAAAGGAGCCGTGCAGGCCTTTTGACAAAAATAGAAACGGCATCAATCTCGGCGAAGGCGCAGGAGTTTTGATACTAGAATCTCAAAATTTTGCCGAAAAAAGAAAAGCCGCTGCCCAAGGATATGTTTTAGGTTACGGAAACGCTTGCGACGGCTATCACGCTACGGCTCCCGAGCCCGACGGCAGAGGCTTGCGCAAAGCCGTAAGCTTTGCTTTGAATCAGGCCGGCATAAATAAAGAACGAGTTGCTTTCATAAATGCGCACGCTACCGGCACGCGCGATAACGACGCAGCCGAAGCAAAAGTTTTTAATTCTCTTTTAAAAGGCATTTCGGTTTCAGCCACAAAAAGCCGAACCGGACACGCGCTCGGAGCCGCGGGAGCGGTTGAAGCCTGCCTGACGCTTATATGCTTAAATGAAAACAGAATTCCAAAAACGATTAATTTTTCAACGCCCGATGAAACGCTAGATATCGTTCCTGTTCGGGAAAATATCGGCATAGAACCGAAAAAAGCGGCCGTTTCGACTTCTTTGGCTTTCGGCGGATGCAATGCAGCGCTGGTTTTAGGAGGAAAAGAGTATGAATAAAATATTCCTCAAAAGTTCCGCTTTTGCCGCAAACGCCTCGATGATAAGCGATTTTTTCGATATAAAAAGTTTGCGCAGAACGGACGATTTTACAAAACTCGCGCTTTACGCCGCAGCCAAAACGCTTGAAGAAGCCGGCATAAGCAAAGATGCCGTTAAAGACGACATAGGCCTTATCGTTTCTACTGCCCGCGGGTCTGTTCGCCAGACCTGCGCTTTTATGGATTCCATAATAGATGACGGAGACGTTTTGGCGTCTCCGCTTGCTTTTTCTTCCTCGGTGCACAACTCGCTTGAAACCGCGGTTTCAATACTTTTAAATTTCAGAGGACCCAGCCTTACCGTAAGCCACGGAGGCTCGTCTTTTGTTTCCGCG